>NZ_JAJSYW010000179.1:0-14990 GCF_036815005.1 Streptomyces sp. IBSBF 2435
GGGGTGGGCTGGCGGATACGGATGCGGTACGGGCGCGGGACGCGCCGGTACGGGCGCGGGGTGGCCCGGTACGGGCGCGGGGTGCGGGCGGCGACGGGCGGTCCGGTGCGCGGCGGCCGGGGCGCACGGTCTTCCCGCGGCAGCCGGCGCGCACGGTCACCGCGCAGCCGTCGGTGCGGGCGGTCATCGCGCGGCGGCCCGCGCGGACCGGCGCCGGCGGGTCGCCGCCGCGAGGTCCCGGAGCACGTCCACGGTGTCGGCCCACCCCATGCAGGCGTCGGTGATGCTCTGCCCGAACACGGGCTCGCCCGCGCCGAGGTCCTGGCGCCCGGGGATGAGGAAGCCCTCCAGCATCACGCCGCGGATGTCGGTGTCGCCGCCGGCGACCTGCGCCGCGATCTCCCGGGCGACCACGGCCTGCTGGACGTGGTCCTTGCCGCTGTTGCCGTGGCTGGCGTCGATGACCAGGCCGGTGGGCAGCGCGGCCGCCGACAGCAGGCGCGCGGCTTCGCGGACGTTCTCCGCGCGGTAGTTGGGCGTGCCCGACGCGCCGCGGAGTACGACGTGGCAGTCGGGGTTCCCGCTGGTGCGCAGCGTGACCGCCCTGCCGTCCGGGCCGAGGCCGAGGTAGGCGTGCGGAGAGGCCGCGGAACGGATGGCGTCGACGGCGACGCCCACCGAGCCGGTGCTGCCGTTCTTCATGCCCACGGTCATGGGCAGACCACTCGCCAACTGCCGGTGCACCTGGCTCTCCACGGTCCGCGCGCCGATGGCCCCCCAGGAGATGAGGTCGGCCAGATAGGCCGGGGCCACCGGGCTCAGCCACTCCGTCGCGACGGGCAGCCCCATTTCCGCGACCGCCAGCATCAGCGTCCGGCAGGCGCGAAGCCCCCGGTCGAGATCGTGGCTGCCGTCCAGCGCCGGGTCGCACAGCAGCCCGGTCCAGCCGAGCGTGGTGCGCGGCTTCTCGACGTACACCCGCATGACGACGGCGAGGTCCTCGGCCAGTTCACCGGCCGGCTCCCCCAGCGACTTGGCGTACGCCAGACCGGCGTCCACGTCGTGGATCGAGCACGGCCCGACCACGACGAGCAGCCGGTCGTCGGCGCCGCTGAGCACCCGCCGGGTCGTCAGCCGCCCGGCGCCCACCGAACGGGCGGCGGCCTCGGTGAGCGGAAGCTCGCGGACGAGTTCGTCGGGGGTACTCGTCAATTGCGCGCGATACCGGCCGCCGATGTCGGCCGGCACTGATTCCCCGACCGCGGGGGCGACGATTTCCTTGGTAAGTGTGTCAAGACTCTGCATCGTTCCTCAATTCGTTCTACTCAGCGCAGCAGCCGTGCGTCGGCAACGAATCATCCGGATGGCTCGCGGATCTCCGGTGTTCCGCCCACAAAGGACGGCCGGGATATCCGGTGGCGGCAACGGTGCCGCGGTACGAGCGCCCAGCAGGCACGTCATTCACGGTGCCGCCTGTCCGACCCGGCCCGCTACCTGAGCCGCGTGCAGCAAGCTGTGGTGCACCTAGCTGCACAACGGCGTGTGCCGGAGTGACGGTGCGGAATTCTGCATTCCGCGGCAGGAAACGCGCACATGACGGCACGACTCGACGGTGGAGCGGGGCTACGTCGAAGCCCTGGTGGTGTGGGGGGTGCGCGGGGTCGCACCGATGCCGTGGCCCGGCAGCAGGCCCGGAGTCCGACCGCCGCCCGGCCCGCGCGCCGGGTCGGCCGGGCGGTCAGGAGGTCAGGTGGTCCAGTGGGTGAGCCAGTCGCCCGCGGCGGTGTAGAGGCGGTCGCGGTTGGCGCTGCGGGCCAGGTCGTGGCCCTCGTCGGGGAAGAGCAGCAGTTCTGCGGTGGCGCCGAGCCGGCGGGCCGCATGGACGAACCGCTCGGACTCGCCGGGTGGCACATTCGTGTCGAGCGCTCCGTGCACGGCGAGCAGCGGGGAGCGCAGGGCCTCGATGTGGGTCATCGGTGAGAGCAGGGCCAGCAGGGCGTGGTCGTGCACCGGGTGGCCGTACTTCACGGCCGCCGACTCGGCATTCCACGGCTCGGTGTCCGAGAAGAAGGAGGCGAAGTCCGAGATGCCGCTGACCGCGACGCCGGCCCGGAAGAGGTCGGGGTGGCGCACCAGGACCGACATCACCAGATAGCCGCCGTAGGAACGGCCCATCACGGCCAGCCGGTCCGGGTCGGCGAGCCCGGCGGCCACCAGGTGGTTCGCGCAGTCGGCCACGTCGTCGATCGCCGCGAAGCGGCCCGCGCCGAGGTCGGCGGCCAGGAAGGCGCGCCCGTGGCCCGAGGAGCCGCGTACGTCGGGGGCGAAGACATGCAGGCCGCGGGCGAGGAGCGCTTGGTACAACGGGTCGAGTACCGGCCGCTCCTGGCTCTCCGGGCCGCCGTGCAGATGCACCACGCACGGGCCGGCGGCCGGGACGCCCGGCGCCCGGTGGAACCAGCCGGACAGCGGCAGGCCGTCCCGCGCGGTCAGCTCCAGCGCGAGCGGCGGTTCAGGCGCCGGACAGCCGGGCGCCGCGGGCGGGCCGTGCCAGGTCCAGGCGGTACGCACCGGATCGGCGTCCGAGGCGGCGGCCCATACGCCGGGCGGCCGGACCGACGCCGACAGCGACAGCAGCAGTCCGCCGGCCGCGTCGGGCTCGGCGCGGGTGACGACCTCGTGCGGCAGCCGGACCTCACGTGCCGCGCCCAGGGTGCCGTCCGCTCCCAGCGCGACGGTCTGGAGGAGGCTGCGCCCGCCGCGGTTCCACACCAGCGCGGCCCGCTCCCCCGCCCGGTCGGCACTGAACAGCTCCAGTTCGGCGTCGGTGCGGGCGGCGGCCTCGACGGTCCGGCCGGGGGCGCCGTCAGCGGTCAGCTCGACGGCGAGCAGCGCGGCGTACTCGCGGTCCTCGTCGCTGCGCAGCCACAGGGTCCTGGCGTCGGCGGAGAAGCGGCCCACGCGCGGGTCGCCGTCAGCGGCGGGCAGCAGGCAGGTCTCCCGGCCCGTGGCGGTGTCCAGCACGACCGCCTCCCGGTGGCCGCGCGGCCCGCGCCGCAGCAGGATCCAGCGGCCGTCGCGGGAGATGTCGCACACCCGCAGCGTCGCGGAACCGGTCTCGGCGGCCACCCGGCGGGGGGCGCTCCGGCCCTCCGGGTCGACCAGCGAGGCGATCAGCAGGCCCTGTTCAGCCGTCGCGGCCCGGGCCGTGGCGGTGTGCGCGTCCGCGGGCCCTGGAGCGGGCGCGTCGCCGTCGGCGGCGACGGCCTCGGTGACCGCGAGAGCGCCGTCGCGCGACCAGCAGCCGAAGGAGGCGGCGGCGAGCGATCCTGCGCCGGCCAGGACGCGGTGGCCGGAACCGTCCGGGCGTACGCAGCGCACCACGTGGTGCTCGCCGCCGCCGGGCGCCGAGGTGTACGCGATCCACCGGCCGTCGGGCGACCAGCTCACGTCGGCCACCGGGTCGGCGCGGTCGTCGAGCAGCCGGGGCTCCGCGTCGTCCTGCGCGGCCAGCCACAGCTGCGGTGTGCCGCCCCGGTCGCACACGAAGGCGGCGAATCCACCGGTCGGATCGGGGGACGCCGGCCCGCAGCGGTGCGGCGGGGTGGCGGTCCCGCCGTGCGGGGAGGTGTCCGCCGGCGCGGAGCCGGTGTGCGTGGTCGTGCTCATTCCACTCCGTTGGTCGTTGCGCTGCGTTGACGGGTACGCCGCGTCGGCCGGCGCACGACGCGACGCTACCGCCGGTCGCCGGCCGGGCGCTGCGGCCCCCGGACGCTTACGGCCCGCCGGTCACGCGACTCCCTGGGCCTGCAGCCAGATCTCCAGCAGCGCCGCCTGCCACAGCGCGTTCGCGCCCAGCGTCGTACGGTGCCGTTCCGGCGCGCTCAGCAGCTCGCGGAGGTAGTCGTCCCGGAAGATCCCGCGGGCGCGCGCCTCGGGGGCTTCGAGCGCGTCGCGTACGCGTCGCAGCACGGGTCCTGCCATGTGGCGGATGGCCGGGACGGGGAAGTAGCCCTTGGGCCGGTCGGTGATCTCGGCGGGCAGCAGCGTACGGCCCGCTGCCTTGAGGACGCCCTTGCCGCCCTCGGCGAGTTTCAGCTCGGGCGGGCACGCCGCGGCCAGTTCGACGAGTTCGTGGTCGAGGAAGGGCACCCGGGCCTCCAGGCCCCAGTCCATGGTCATGTTGTCCACCCGCTTGACCGGGTCGTCCACCAGCATGATCTGGCTGTCCAGCCGCAGCACCGCGTCCAGCGCGGTGTCGGCGCCGGGGCGGCCGAGGTGGTCGCGCACGAAGTCGCCGGAGGCGTCGCCCGGCAGCAGCACCGCGGGGTCCACCATCCGGGTCAGCTCGCCGTGCGGGCGGTCGACGAACACCCGGCCGTACGCGGCGGCGGCCTCGGCCCGCGCGATCCCGGCCATCGGCGGGTACCAGTCGTAGCCGGCGAAGATCTCGTCGGCGCCCTGGCCGCTCTGCACGACCTTCACATGGCGGGAGACCTCCCGGCCGAGCAGGTGGAAGGCGACCACGTCATGGCTGACCATGGGCTCGCTCATCGCGACGATGGCGTCGTCCAGCGCTTCCGGCAGCTCCCGCGACGCGATCGAGATGCGGTGGTGATCGGTGGAGTAGCGCTTGGCGACGAGGTCGGACCAGGTGAACTCGTCCCCGGACTCGCCGCCCTCGCTGTCGAAGCCGATGCTGAAGGTCGACAGGCCGGTCGCGCCGGCCTCGGCCAGCAGCGCCACCACCAGGCTGGAGTCGAGGCCGCCGGACAGCAGCACCCCGACCGGCACGTCAGCGACGGTACGGCGGCGTACCGCGGTGCGCAGCGCGTCCAGCACGGCGTCCCGCCAGTCCCGGGCGTCCATGCCCGCGTGCTCGGGCAGCCGGGCGTACGGCGGGTTCCAGTACAGGTGGTCGGTCTCGGTGCCGTCGGACTCGATCACCCGGACGGTGGCGGGCGGCAGCTTGCGCACCCCCGCCAGGATGGTGCGCGGGGCGGGCACGACGGAGTGGAAGCTGAGGTAGTGGTGCAGCGCCACCGGGTCGAGCGCGGTGTCGACGTCACCCGCGGCGAGCAGCGCGGGCAGGGACGAGGCGAAGCGCAGCCGGCCAGGACGGGCGGCGAGGTAGAGCGGTTTGATGCCGAGCCGGTCGCGGCCGAGGACCACACGTCCCGAGAGGTGTTCGGCGACGGCGAAGGCGAACATCCCGGCGAAGTGGTCGACGCACCGCCTTCCCCACTGGCGGTAGGCGCGCAGGAGCACCTCGGTGTCGGAGGTGGAGTGGAAGCGGTGTCCCAACCCCTCCAGTTCTGCGCGCAGTTCACGGTGGTTGTACAGGCAGCCGTTGAACACGACGGTCAGTCCGCCGTCCGGATCGGTCATCGGCTGGTCGCCGCGTTCCGACAGGTCGATGATCTTCAGCCGGCGGTGGCCGAGCGCGACGGCGCCGTGCGACCACAGGCCCCGCCCGTCGGGGCCGCGCGCCGCCAGGCGGTCCGTCATCCGCTCGACGGCCGCGAGGTCGGGGAATGTCCCGTCGAACCTGATCTCGCCGCTCAGCCCGCACATACGTACCTCCGGTCCGGGCGGCTCATGACGTGCCGCGCAGTATCCACGTGTCCTTGGCGCCGCCGCCCCGTGAGGAGTTGACGACCAGCGAGCCGCCCGCCGCGACTCGGGTCATCGCCGACGGGAGCACCGTGGTGGTCAGCCCCACGGCGCCGAGACCGTCTCCTTCCCGCTCCGCGCAGACGAACACCCGCAGATCCACGACCCTCGGTTCCAGGCGTTCCCCGTCGAAGGTGGGGTGGCTGGTGAGCTGCACCACGTCCTGCGCCACCCACGCCTGCGGGGAGACCAGCAACTCCGCGCGCAGCCGTGCGAGTTCCTCGGGCGAGGCGTGCGGTCCGATGACGACCCCGGCGCCGCCCTGGCCGCCCACCGGTTTGACGACCAGCTCGGGGAGCCGGTCCAGGACCTCGTCCAGGACGCCGGGGTCGCCCGGCAGCAGTGTCGGCACCTGGCGCAGCAGCGGTTCCTCGGCCAGGTAGTAGCGGATCAGCCGCGGCACCATGGCGTACAGCGCCTTGTCGTCCGCGATGCCGTTGCCCACGGCGTTGGCGAAGGTGACCCGCCCTGCCCCGGCCACCGCGAGGAGGGCCGGCCACAGGGGTGCGCCGTCCGCTCCGTCGGCCTTGGCCAGGTCGTCCTCGTCGATCCGCCGGTAGACGACGTCGAACGGCCGGTCGTCGAAGGGGGCCCCGTCGGGTTCCGTACGGCTGCCGCGCACCGCGTGCACCCGGCCCTCGCGGATCACGAGGTCGCCGGTGGTGTGCAGCGCGCAGCCCATCTCCTCGGCGAGGGTGCGGTGTTCGTACCAGGCCGAGTTCTCGGGGCCGTCGCTGAGCAGCATCAGCCGCGGGTCGGGGCCGGGCGCCGCCGCGCGCAGGGCGCGGGCGAGTGTGGCGGGGACGTCGTCGACGCCCAGGACGTGCGGGCCGGGGACGACGGGCCCGAGGCGCCGCGCCGCGTTCGCGTAGGCGATGCCGGACGGCACACGGAGGTTGTCCTCCAGCACCAGCCAGCCGCGGACGGCGTCCCGCACCAGGTCGATGCCCGCGATGTTGACGCGGACGGTGCCGGGGCGCACGGGAGCGCCGGCCGCCCGCCGTTCCGGCAGGAAGCGTGGCGCGATCACCTCGTCGCGCAGGACGGCCTGCTCGCCGTAGGCGTCGTGCAGGAAGGCCTCCAAAGCGCGGACCCGCTGGCCGAGGCCGGCTCGCAGGGTGGTCCAGTCGTCGGCCTCGATCAGCCGGGGGACACTGTCGTAGGGGAAGACGCGGTGCGTGTCGTCGTGGTCGGCGCGGAAGCGCACGCCGAGGGCTTCCTGGCGTTCCCGCCGGTCGCGGGCGGCGCGTTGCAGGCCGGGGACGCCCGCGCGGTCCAGCTCGGCCAGCACCGGGCGGTACAGCGGCCGTACCTCGCCGGTGACGTCGACCATCTCGTCGTGGTCGGCGCGGTAGCCGAGCAGCAGGCCGCCGTGGTGCGGCGGGTGGTCGAGTTCGCGCGAGCCGGCGGTGCGGGCCACGAGCATGCCGACCGCCGCCGGCAGACCGTCGGTGTCGGCCACCCGCCGGATGTGGTGGGCGGCGCTGCCCAGGCCCAGTGCCTCTTCGGTCAGTTCGACCACGTCCGACCAGTCGCCGAGGCGTTCGAGCACCGGGCGCAGCCGGGTCACCAGCGCCCGCACCACGCGCGGCGCCGGGCGGGGCAGACCGTCGGCGGGATGGACGAGGTCGCCTTCGAGCCCCGACCTGGCGGCCCGCCAGGTCGCCGCCCGCAGCCACGTCGTGCGCTCGCCGTCACCGCGGCGGCCCGCCGCGACGGCCTCGCACGCCTCCACCACCAGGGCACGGTAGAGGCCCGCGATCATCACGGCGGTCTCCGCCCGGGGGACGGCGTCGCAGATGCGGAGTTCGAGGGTCTGCAGATGCGTCGAGGGCCGGACGTCGTAGTAGACCATCCCCGCGTCGCTGATCACGCCCGACCTGACCAGGTCCGCGATGGCCCCGTCGTAGTGCTCGGCGGAGCGGAAGTGCCCGGCGGGGCCGGTGGTGGGCCAGCGCTGCCACAGCAGGGTGCGCCAGCTGGCGTATCCGGTGTCCGAGCCGAGCCAGAACGGAGAGCTGGCCGACAGCGCCAGCAGCGTGGGCAGCCACGGGGACAGCAGGCCCATCGCCATGATGCCGGTGTCCCGGTCGGGTACGTCCACGTGCACCTGGAGTCCGCAGATGAGCTGTTCCTCCGCGACGACCCGGTAGTTCTCGGTCATCCGCCGGTAGCGCGGGTCCGCGGTCGCCTCGATGGTGCCCAGCCGGGCGAGCGGCGCGGTTCCGGCGGCCACGATGCCGAGGCCGAGCGGCTCGGCGGCGGCGCGCAGCGCACGGCGGGAGGACCTGACGTCCTCCAGCAGGTCCGCGAGCGAGCGGTGCGGCTTGCTGTTGGCCTCGACGATGGACTGCTGCAACTCGGTGGTGAACCCCCGCTCCGGCAGCCGGTCGAGGACCTCGCGGGCTCTGGGGACCAGCGCTCCCGACTCCAGGTCCACCACGTGGAACTCTTCCTCGACTCCGACCAGTTCGGCCATGCCGTCTCCTCTTTCACGTCACGTCCGCGCACGGGATCCACAGACGCGGGAACACCTGGGATCACCGCCGGACCGCACTGCCGTGTGCGTCTTCTGCCCGCGTATCGGGCCTGCAAGAGAGGTCGTGGACCGCACTCGGTCCCCGGAGATGACCACCCGGGGCTGTCGCCGCGCCGTTGCGGTGGGGGTCGAGTGCGCGGACGCCGCCGAAGGCTGCGGCGGAGCGCCTGTCCTGCCCATGCGCACGCGGGACGGTCCGACGCCACGCGTCGAGCCGAGTGTCCGCCCTGCGGGCAGGCGCTGTCCCAGCAGTGTCGTGCCCCGCACGCCCCGTGGCAAGCCACCCCCGGCACCGGCCGGCGCCCGGCGGCTCCGGACGCGGACCGCGTCATCGCTCGCACCGGCCCCCGGTGGCCCGATCCTGGCGCAACCTGTCTCCCGGGCCAGTACCCGGTGGGCCGCCGCACGTTCAGGGCGGTTCCGCGCGTCGGAACGACGTCCCGGAGGCGGTCGAGGCCGTGGGTCTCGGCGTGACGCTGCTCCGGCCGGGCGACGAGGTGTACCGTCCTGCCGCTGGAGCAGGCGGCCGGGGCGCACCGGCGCGGCGAGGCCGGGCGTACCACCGGCACGATCGTCCTCACCGTCGCTCGCTGACCCGTGCGCAGGCTGGGCGCGGCCCGCTCGGGTGAGACCGCCGGGCCGGCGCGGCGCGGGCGAGGCGGGGCGGCGCGGGCGGGCCGGGGCGTGTGCGGGAATTCGCCTTCCCCGCGGCCGGGTCCTTCGGGGATCATCAAGCATGCGCCCGGACGACTGGCACCTCACAGAAGACGTCGACGACTTCCTCGCCAGAGCCGGGGACTTCCTGCGCTCGCGGCCAGCGCTGCACACCATGCCGCTGACGGTGACCGAGAAGCTGCGCACCTTCGGGGCGGCCGAGCACGGCGGCCGGGGCACCGTCTTCGGCCGGCTGGAGCGGGCCGGCGAGGTCAGCGCCACCTTCTACCGCTTCCCGGCCCGCGGCCTGAGCGTCACCTCCCTGACCCCCGAGCAGGCGGACACGCTCGCCGCCCATCTGGTCGAGCGCGGGCACTCCCTCCCCTCCGTCAGCGCCGACCACCGCACCGCCGCCGCCTTCGCCGAGGCCTGGCAGCGGCGTACCGGCGCGACGCCGGCGCTCCGCGTCCGGCTCCACCTGTACCGGCTCGGTACGCTCACCCCGCCGGATCCGGCCCCGGCGGGCCGGGGCCGGCCCGTGGCGGAGCGGGACCACGAGCACCTCATGCGCTGGTGCCGTGAGTTCGCCGCGGACGTCGGGGAGGTGGTCACCATCGACGCCGCTTCCTGGCCCGGCACACGCTTCGCCGAGAAGCGCTACACCTTCTGGGACACCCCCGACGGCACACCGGTCTCCATGGCGGGCGTGAACCCGATGGTCGCCGGCCAGGTCAGGATCGACCCCGTCTACACCCCGGTCCGGCTGCGCGGCCACGGGTACGCGAGCGCCGTGACGGCCGAGGTGAGCAGAGCCGCGCTGGCCGCGGGCGCGACGGACGTGGTGCTCTTCACCGACTCGGCCAACCCCACCAGCAACGCCCTGTACCGGCGCGTCGGGTTCCTCCCGATCACCGACTGGGCCGCGTACGACTTCGCGTACGCGGAACCGGAAACGGGTGCGGAACTCCCGGGTGCCTGACACCCGGGGCGGCGGTGTGGTTCCATGGCGTCATGACCCCGCTCGTGATGCGCCGCCACGTGGACTACGCGCGTGTCACGACCACGGGGTGTCGCGCCCCGCGCTGACGCCGCGTCTCCGGCGTCCTGCCGCCGCTCCCGGCCGCTGATCATCCGCGGTTCCGCGCAATCGGCACCTCGCGTCGTCCTGCCGCCCCCCGTGCTCCTCCGGCCCGGTGGCGGCTGTCCGCCCCCGCGCGTTCCGACGCGGCCGAACGCGCCGTCACCGGGCACCGCCGCCCCGCCAGGGACTTTCCCCCGACGTGCCGGTACCCGTCTCCCTTCACCCGCACCCGCGCTCAGGAGAACCATGACGCACCCCATCGACTCCGTCACCGCCGGGCACACCCCCGACGAGACCCCCGCGGACGACACGTCTGCTTGGTCGTTCGAGACCCGGCAGGTACATGCTGGGGCCGAGCCCGATCCGACCACCGGAGCGCGGGCGGTGCCGATCTACCAGACGACGTCGTTCGTCTTCCGCGACACCCGGCACGCCGCCGACCTCTTCTCGCTGGCCGAGCCGGGCAACATCTACACCCGCATCCACAATCCGACGCAGGACGTACTCGAACAGCGGATCGCCGCGCTGGAGGGCGGGGTCGCCGCCGTCGCGGTGGCCTCGGGCCAGGCGGCGGAGACGCTGGCGATCCTGACGCTGGCGAGCGCGGGCGACCACATCGTCTCCAGCGCGTCGCTGTACGGCGGCACGTACAACCTCTTCCGCCACACGCTGCCGAAGTTCGGCATCCAGGTGTCCTTCGTCGAGGACCCGGACGACCAGGACGCCTGGCGGGCCGCGATCAGGCCGGAGACCAAGGCGCTGTTCGCCGAGACGCTGGGCAATCCGCGCGGGAACGTGCTGGCCGTACGGGCGGTGGCGGACGTCGCGCACGCGGCGGGGGTGCCGCTGATCGTGGACAACACCGTGCCCACGCCGTTCCTGCTGCGGCCGATCGAGCACGGCGCCGACGTGGTGGTGCACTCGGCGACGAAGTTCCTCGGCGGGCACGGGACGACGATCGGGGGTGTCGTGGTGGACGGCGGCACCTTCGACTTCGGCGCGCACACCGAGCGCTTCCCGGATTTCACCGAGCCCGACCCGAGCTACCACGGCCTGCGGTACTGGCCGGCCCTGGGCCCCGGCGCGTTCGCGATCAAGCTGCGGGTGCAGCTGCTGCGCGACCTCGGCCCCGCGCTGTCGCCGCACTCCGCGTTCCTGCTGCTCCAGGGCGTCGAGACGCTGTCGCTGCGGCTGGAGCGGCACTCGGCGAACGCGCAGGCGCTCGCGGAATGGCTGGAGGCGCGCGACGAGGTGGCGGCCGTCCACTACGCGGGCCTGCCGTCCAGCCGCTGGTACGAGGCCGGGCAGCGCTACCTGCCGCGGGGCGCGGGCGCGGTGCTGGCCTTCGAACTGCGGGACGGGGCCGAGGCGGGACGCCGTTTCGTCGACGGCGTGCAGCTGTTCAGCCACCTGGCGAACATCGGTGACGTGCGCAGCCTGATCATCCATCCGGCGTCCACGACGCACAGCCAGCTGGACGAGGAGCAGCTCGCGGCGACCGGTACGTCGCCGGGCCTGGTACGGCTGTCCGTCGGCATCGAGAACGTCGCCGACCTCATCGCTGACCTGGAGGCGGGTTTCCGCGCGGCGAAGGGCGCGTCCTGAACAAGACCGGCACCAGGCCGCCCGGCGGCGTCCCCCTGCTGCCCGCCTCAGGGGCGTGGCAGCCGGGGGACCCGCCGGGGCGGCGCCGTCTGCACGACCTGGCCGGACCCCTCCCGCTCGAAGCCGGCGGCGAACTGCCCGGGGTACGCGTGGCGTACGAGACCTGGGGCCGGCCGGCGCCGGACGGCTCCAACGCGGTGCTGGTGGCGCACGCGCTGACCGGCGACAGCCACGTCGCGGGGCCGAAGGAGCCGGGCCATCCCACGGCGGGCTGGTGGGACGGCCTGGTCGGGCCGGGGCGCGCGCTGGACACCGACCGGTTCTTCGTGGTGGCGCCGAACGTGCTCGGGGGCTGCCAGGGGTCCACGGGGCCGTCCTCGTACGCGCCCGGCGGCCGCAGGTGGGGCGGCGCCTTCCCGTTCCTGACGCAGCGCGACCAGGTGGCGGCCGAGGCGTCGCTGGCCGACGCGCTCGGGATCGGCCGCTGGGCGGCCGTGGTGGGCGGGTCCATGGGCGGGATGCGCGCCCTGGAGTGGGCGGTGAGCCGTCCCGAGCGGGTCGGAGCGCTGCTGTTGCTGGCCTCCCCGGCCGCGGCGAGCGCGGAGCAGATCGGCTGGGCGGCGGTGCAGTTGCACGCCATCCGGTCCGACCCGAACTGGCGCGGCGGGGACTACCACGACGCCGGACCCGGCGGCGGCCCCGCGGCCGGGCTCGGCCTGGCACGCCGCCTGGCCCATGTGACCTACCGCAGCGAGGCGGAGCTGTCGGCGCGCTTCGGGCGGGCCGCGCAGGGCGCGGAGCATCCGTGGCGGGGCGGCCGGTACGCGGTCGAGTCGTACCTCGACCACCACGCCGAGACCCTGGTGCGGAGGTTCGACGCGGCCAGCTACGTCGTCCTGACCGAGGCGATGAACGCCCACGACGTGGGCCGGGGCCGGGGCGGGACCGCGGCGGCACTTCGCCGGGTCACCGCGCCGGCCCTGGTCGCGGGGGTGGACTCCGACCGGCTGTACCCGCTGCACCAGCAGGCCGAGCTGGCGGCCGGCATCCCCAGCGCGGACCGGCTCCGGGTGGTGGAGTCGCCGTACGGTCATGACGGGTTCCTGATCGAGGTGGAGCAGGTGGCGGCGCTGGTGCGGGAGCTGCTGCCGGGCTGACCTCGTCCGGCAGGCGGAGCATCACGGTCGGTGCCGGGCGCAGCAGCCGGACTCAGGCGGCCCCGGCCGGATCGTCATCGGCGCCGCCTGGCACGGCACACTGACCCGCATGAAACCCGACGCGCTCAAAGCCACTTGTCTGGACCTGACCGGGGCGGTCGAGACCTTCCCCTTCACCGCGGAGACCTCGGTCTTCAAGGTCGGCGGGAAGATCTTCGCGCTCAGCGCCCTGGACAGCGACCCGTTGAGTGTGAGCCTCAAGTGCGATCCCGAGATCGCGCTGCAACTGCGCACCGCCCACCGGGGAATCACCCCCGGCTGGCATCTCAACAAACGCCACTGGAATACGGTGCTCCTCGATGACTCGATCCCCGACGACCTGGTCCGCGAGATGATCGAGGACTCCTACGACCTGATCGTCGCCAAGCTCCCGCGCGCCGAGCAGCTCCTGCTGAGCTGGCCCGGCGTGCGCAGGGCGGACGAGCGCGGGGCCGACGAGCGCTGAGTCACGCCGGCAGCCGCCACCCCGGGCGTGCCCCTTCAGAGGGCTGAGTGTCACCGGTACGAAACCGGGCCACCGGCCGCCCGGCAACCGCCAGGTCGAGGCGGCGCTGCGTGCCGCCGCTCCGGCCGATGACCCGGACCACCCGGCGTCCACTGACCCCGCCCGGGCCGGAGCACCTGAACCGCGGTGACGCGACCGCCCCGGGCCGGTGGCCGGCGTCCGTACCGGTGCGACGCGGTGCCGGCGCCCGCGGCGGCGAAACCGTTCCGGAAAGGAGCCGCGGGATTACACGTCGGTGAGCATGCCCGCGCGGAGCTTGGTGATGATGCGGGACAGCAGGCGCGAGACGTGCATCTGGGAGCAGCCGAGTTCGGCGCCGATCTCTGCCTGGGTCATCTCCTGGCCGAAGCGCATCTGCAGCAGCAGCCGCTCGCGGTCGTTGAGTTGGCCGAGGAGGGGCGCCAGCGCGTGGAAGTCCTCGACCAGTTCCATCGCGGGGTCCAAGCCGCCGATGGTGTCGGCGTAGGCGCGCCCGGCCTCCGTCGCGTCGGCGCCGTCGTCGCCTGCGGGTACGTCGATGGAGCCCGCGGTGTAGCCGTTGGAGGCCACCAGGCCCTCGATGACGTCTTCCTCGGTGATCTCCAGGTAGGCGGCGAGTTCGGCGACGGTGGGCGGGGCGTCCAGGACAGCGGTGAGGTGGTCGCGGGCCTTGGCCAGCTCCACCCGCAGCTCCTGGAGGCGCCGCGGCACATGCACCGCCCAGGAGGTGTCGCGGAAGAACCGCTTCATCTCCCCGACGATGTACGGCACCGCGAAGGTCGTGAACTCCACCTCGCGCGACAGGTCGAACCGGTCGATCGCCTTGATCAGCCCGATCGTGCCGACCTGGAGGATGTCCTCCATCTCCTCAGGACCGCGGCCCCGGAAGCGGCGCGCGGCGAACCGCACCAGGGAGGTGTTCATCTCGATCAGCGTGTTCCGGGCGTAGCTGTATTCGCGGGTGCCCTCTTCCAGTGTCCGCAGCCGGTCGAAGAACAGCCGGGACAGCTCCCGGGCGTCCTTCGGGGCGACCTTGCCGGCGTCCTCGACCCACGGCAGGCCGGCGATCTCCGGGCCGGGCCCCGCTGAGCGGTCGGCCGGAGCCGAGAGGACGGACGCTTCCCTCACTGCTTCATCGGTGGCCATGTCATCACCTCTCGGTATCCCTGGTGCGGCTGGCACTCTGATGCCCGGTCTGGCGCCGGCTATGCACTCTCATTCCGCGGAGTATTCGGGCGGGCTGTTCAGGCAGCCTGGACGAGTTCGGCGCGCCCGAACAACAGGGCGTAACCGGACGGGAGTTCGTCCAGAATTCGGCCCAGCAGGTCGGGGTCCGCCAGGCAGGCGACGGTGCTCAGTACGGCGCCGGTGTTCCAGCGGGCGACCGCCGGGGTCACACCGGTGCGGGCGGCCAGGTCCTGGACGAAGCCCCACCCGGTGAGGGGTTGCGCGGCGGGCGCCTCGGAGTGGAGCGCGCGGGCGGCCTCGACGGGCAGCTGCGCGGCGAGTTCGGCGCGCGTGTCGCCCGCCAGCTGGGACCCGAGGGCCGCGAGTACGGTACGGGTGACCTGCTCGGCTCGTTCGCGGGTCGGGTACGCGCCGTCGTAGCGGATGCGTTCGAGCAGCTGGTCGTAGCTGAGCGCCGGTGCGTTCCGGCGCCGTCCGGGCTGCGTGCGCATGGGTGGGGATCAGGCCTTCCGTCTCGGGCGGCGGCCGGCCCGCGGAACGGGCCGGCCG
>NZ_JAJSYW010000180.1:0-14895 GCF_036815005.1 Streptomyces sp. IBSBF 2435
CCCCCCCCCCCGGCCGCCCCCGCGCGCCCCGGCAGGACCTCCGTGGAAGACTGCACATCATGCGCCGCCTGCACCCTTCCGCCAGGACGGCGGACGACGCCGACCTCGCCACCCCCCTCGGCCTGGCCGCCGCCTACGCGTATCCGGCCCCCCGCGAGAAGGACCGCCCGTACCTACGGGCGAACATGGTCGCGTCGCTCGACGGCGCCGCCCACGCCGACGGCAAGTCCGCCCCCCTCTCCTCCCTCGCCGACATGCGCATCTTCGGCACGCTGCGCGCCCTCGCGGACGTGATCGTGGTCGGCGCGGAGACGGTCCGCCAGGAGGGCTACCGCCCGGCCAAGGCCCGTAAGGACTTCGCCGAACAGCGCGCCGGGGAAGGCCGGCCGCCGGCCGCGGCGATCGCGGTGGTGAGCCGCCGGCTCGACCTGGACTTCGACGCGCCGCTCTTCCGGAAGCCGCTCACGCCGACCATCGTGCTGACCGGTGCCGCGGCGCCCGAGCAGCGCCTTGCCGCGGCAAGGGCGGCCGGCGCCCACGTCATCGTGGCCCCAGCAGGCGAAGGCGCAGGCACAGGCATCGGCGCCCCGGCCGACGCCACCGCCGTGGACCCGGCCCGCGCGGTCGCGGAATTGGCCGCGCTGGGCCACACCCGCCTGCTGCACGAGGGCGGCCCCCGCCTCCTCGCGGGCTTCGCGGCGGCCGGCGTGGTGGACGAACTGTGCCTGACGGTGGCGCCGCTGCTGCTCGGCGGGGACGCCCCGCGCATCGCGAACGGCCCGGCCGTGCCCGAAGGCCCGACCCGCTTCGTACCGCTGTCCGTCCTGGAGGAGGACGGCTACCTGTTCACCCGCTACGTCCGCGCGTAGCCGCGGATGGCGCGCGCAGGTGCAAACGGCCGCGCTCGGGCCCGGCCCCCGTGTCCGCGCGTAGCCGCGGACACGGGGGGCACACGAAGATCAGCCCCTTCCGGGGCAAGGATGAGCCGCAAAAAACCGGATTCGCCCGTTCCGCTTGGCTCCGCTCGGGAAGACTTACAGCGGTGCCCTGTGAAGATCGGGGGCAGGATGGATTCCGTAGCGGCCGAGTGGCCCGTGAGAAAGAAGGACGCGTCCGTGTTCACGACCGTACTCATGATCGAGAAGCCGCTCGCTCCGGCGGACGTGGAGCTGGTCACGACCCTGCACGGCGAGGAGCAGGTCTCCTTCGTGGTGCTGATGCAGCCCCGCGGCGACCAGGACCGGCTGCTGCGGGCGGTGGACGACGTGGCGCTCGGCCATCTGGAGAACGCGGCCCGCGAGAACGAGGTACCGGAGGGCAGCGACGCCTTCAAGCCGGCCGAACTCGCGCTCGCGCACTCCGTCGAATCGCTGCACCGGGCCGGCGCCGAGGCGGTCGGCGAGATCGTCCAGCGGCACCCGCTGGACGCGCTGCGGACGGTGGTGGAGCGGGCCGGCGCAGACGAGGTCATCGTGCTGACGGCGCCGCATTTCGTGGAGGAGTTCTTCCACCGCGACTGGACCTCCCGGGCCCGGCACAAGGTGGGGGTGCCGGTGCTCAAGCTGTTCGCGCAGCAGGACGACGCGGAGTAGCCGGGCGGGAGCGGACGCCCGGCGGTCGAGGCGGCGATGACTCCGGGTGCCCGCGGGCAGTGCGAGAATTCGGCTGACCCGTCAAACGGCCCACCCTTGGGAGATCCGCGTATGAGCCCGTCCGTTCCGCCCACCATGGACCGACCGCACTTCATCGGTATCGGCGGCGCCGGGATGTCGGGGATCGCGAAGATCCTCGCGCAGCGCGGGGCGCGGGTGGCGGGCAGTGACTCACGTGAGTCGGAGACGGCCGCGGCGCTGCGCGCGCTGGGCGCGACCGTGCACATCGGGCACGACGCCGCGCATCTGGCGCAGGACGCCACCGCCGTGGTCGTCTCCAGCGCGATCCGCCCGGAGAACCCGGAGCTGGCCGCGGCCCGCGAGCGCGGGGTGCCGGTGGTGCACCGCAGTGACGCGCTGGCCGCGCTGATGGAGGGCACCCGGCCGATCGCGGTGGCGGGCACGCACGGCAAGACGACCACCACCTCGATGCTGGCGGTCGCGCTGACCGCGCTCGGCCTCGACCCGTCGTACGCGATCGGCGGCGACCTGGACGCGCCCGGGTCCAACGCCCTCCACGGCGGCGGCGAGGTCTTCGTCGCCGAGGCCGACGAGAGCGACCGCAGCTTCCACACGTACGCGCCCGAGGTGGCGATCGTGCTGAACGTGGAGCTGGACCACCACGCCAACTACGCCTCGCTGGAAGAGATCTACGAGTCCTTCGAGACCTTCGTCGGCAAGGTGCGGCCCGGCGGCACCCTGGTGATCTCGGCCGACCAGGCGGGCGCGGTGGAGCTGACCTCCCGGGTACGGGACATCGGCGGGCTGCGGATCGTGACGGTGGGCGAGTCGCAGGACGCCGACGTCCGGGTGGTGAAGATCAATCCGCGCGGCCTGGCCAGCGAGGTCACCGTGCTGCTCGACGGCAGGATGCTGACTTTCACCGTGTCGGTGCCCGGCCGGCACTACGCGCTCAACGCGGTCGCCGCGCTGGCCGCGGGCATCGCGATCGGCGCCCCGGCCCGGAATCTGGCCTCGGCGCTGGCGAAGTACACCGGCGTCAAGCGGCGGCTCCAGCTCAAGGGCGAGGCGGCCGGCGTGCAGGTGATCGACTCCTACGCGCACCACCCGACCGAGATGGCCGCCGACCTGGAGGCGATCCGCGGCGCCGCGGAGGGCGGCCGGGTGCTGGTGGTCTTCCAGCCGCACCTGTTCAGCCGCACCCGGGAGCTGGGCGTGGAAATGGGCCGCGCCCTGGCGCTCGCCGACGCGTCGGTGGTGCTGGACATCTATCCGGCCCGCGAGGACCCGATCCCGGGGGTGACCAGCGCGGTCATCATCGACGCGGCGAAGGCGGCGGGCGCCGACGTGACCGCCGAGTCCGACCGGGACGCGGTGGCCGGGGTGGTGGCAGGAATGGCGAAGCCCGGTGATCTCGTTCTCACCATGGGGGCTGGCGACGTGACCGACCTCGGACCACGGATTCTCGCCCGTCTCGGCAGCTGAGAGGAGCTCCATGTCGTACGAAGTGGACAAGACCGACGAGCAGTGGCGCGAGGAGCTGTCGCCGCAGGAGTACGCGGTCCTGCGCGAGGCCGGCACCGAGCGTCCGTTCGTCGGTGAGTACACCGACGTCAAGACCGAGGGCGTGTACGGGTGCCGGGCGTGCGGCGCCGAGCTCTTCCGCTCCGACACCAAGTTCGAGTCGCACTGCGGCTGGCCGTCGTTCTACGACCCGGCCGACAGCGACGCGGTCGAGCTGATCGAGGACCGCACGATGGGCATGGCGCGGGTGGAGGTGCGCTGCGCGCGCTGCGGCTCCCACCTCGGCCATGTCTTCGAGGGCGAGGGCTACGGCACCCCGACCGACCAGCGCTACTGCATCAACTCGATCTCACTGCGGCTCAGCCCGAAGGAGTAGCGGCCGGGCAGGCCCCCGTACGGCCGTACGGGGGCCTTTTCGTACCGTCAGCCGGCCGCCGGTGCCCGGTCAAGGGTGAAGTCCGGGCCGACCGCGCCGGCGAGCGCCGGGAGCTGGCCGGTGGCCACGGCGAGGGCGACGTGGTCGTGGAAGTCGCGGGTGGCCACGATGAGGCCGTCGCGGACCCGCAGTACCTGGATGCTGCGCACGGTGAAGGCGAGCCCCGTGGTGAGCGACCGGCCGCGGTAGTCGTACTCGGCGATGACGACCTCGGGGTCGTCGGTCCCGTGCAGTGGGCTTCCCCGAACTGCGGGCGCTGCTCATCGGCGTGGCCCGAGCGGTCGAGACCACCCCGCCCGGCTCCGTCGCGCGCTCGACGGTCATCACCGTCTTCCTCGACGGCCTCCTCCCCCACGATGACGCGGCGCTTGCGCCCTGGGGTGACTGCTGCTTGCGGCGACGTGCTTGTCGGCTGCGCCGTCGTAGCTGGTCGCGCAGGTCCCCGCGCCCCCGGATGAGTGCCACTCGCGGTGGCGTCGCTGCCTTTCCCACCGTCGTGGCTGAGTGCGCGGTTCCCCGCGCCCCTGGAAAAGGCCGGGGACGAGCCCCGTAGGGGCGCGGGGACCTGCGCGGCCAGCCGAAGCGCACCGCAGGTGTGAAGGCAACAGGAAGCGGCACCCACCTGGGGGCGCGGGGAACTGCGCGACAAGCCACCGCGGCGCAGCACGCGAAAGGCCACCGCAAGAGACACCCCGCACGCGGCGAAGAGGCACAGCCTCACGCCATGTGGGAAGCCGCACGGGTCGAGAGGAGCGCGGCGACGGCCGCAAGCAGCGCCGAGACGGCGAGCCCCAGCAGGGGGTAGTGGACCGAGCCGGTCCGCGAGCCGGTGACCAGGCCGGTCACCGCCGCCTGCGCGGGCGAGCCCGAGACGATCAGCACGGCCCCCGCCAGGACCGCGGTGACCAGGAACGACCACCCCCCACTCCGCAGCAGCGGCGGATTCGTGACCGCCCCGACCGCCGCGCCGAGCAGCACGGAGACCGCGGCGGCGGCCAGCCCCGCAACGATCGCCGCCCCCCTCGGCACCCCCGCGCTCATGTCGTCGGAATGCGCACTGCCGATCACCGCGACGACCCCCGTGCCGGCCGCCCCGAGCAGCGACGACGCGAGCAGCCCGGCCAGCAGCGCGGCGGCGTGCGCGCGCCCGGCGCCCACCGCGGAGGCCACGCACGCCCGCGCGGCCGACGGCTCGTTGCCGACGCAGACCCGCACCATCCACGCGGCGACCGGCAGCAGCAGCGCGGCGGCGTAACCGAGCGAGCCCAGCAGCGGCTGGCCGCCGGTGACGCCGATCGCCATGACGGCACCGTAGAAGAGGAGCGGCGGCAGCCAGCGGTGCGAGCGGGCCAGCAGGTCCGCCTGGTAGCGCAGGAGCGCGGCGGTCCTGCGCGGCCCCGGGACGACCGCTGGGGCGTCCTGCCGGACGGGGGCGCCGGCGGCCGGCGCCTGCGTGCGCACGCCGGTGACGTGCCACGGCGGCTCCGCGTGCAGCAGCGCCCGCAGCACGGCGTCGGACGCGTCCGCGGGGACCAGCAGCCGTACGCCCGCGCCGGCCGGTTCGGCGAAGGGCCGCGCCTGTTCGGGTATCCCGCCCGCGCCCTCCGCCTCGATGACGACGCCCTCGCTGGGCGGCGGCGCGGCGGTCGTACGTACCGCGGTCACCGGTTCGGAACCGGCCGGGACGGTCACCGTCACGGTGGCTTCGCCGGCCAGCCGGCGCGGGTCGTGGTCGACGAAGACGACGGTGCCGCCGGCTGCCACCCGGGCGCGGACGGCCGCGTCGAGCGTGTCGCGGGCGGCGGTGTCGAGGCCGGTCCAGGCCTCGTCGAGGACAAGGAGTTCCGGGTCGGCGATCAGCGCCTGCACCACCGCGGCCTTCTGGCAGGTGCCTTTCGACAACTCGTCCAGCGGCGTACGGGCGTACGCGCCGATGCCGAAGCGGTCGAGCCAGTACGCGGCCCGCGCCCGCGCGGTGGCCGCGGGCAGGCCGCGGATCGCCCCGAGGTGGGTCAGGTACCGCAGTACGGGGAAGGGCAGCGCGGCCGGGAAGCGCTCCGGCACATACGCGGTGGACGCGGCGGGCCGGCCGCTCACCCGGCCGGCGTCGGGCGCGTCCGCACCCGCCAGGATCCGCAGCAGCGTCGACTTGCCGCTACCGTTCACGCCCTCGACCCGGACCAGCGCCCCGGCCGGCACCTCCAGCGTGACGCCCCGCAGCACCCACGGCCCGCGCAGCCCGTAACGCCGTCCGACACCGTCGAGTCGCAGTCCCGTATCGCGCACGGCCCTCATCCTGGACCACCCTGCCGCGCGGGCCAAGCGGCGGTGGCAGACTTGGGCCGTGACCAGCCCCTTCCAGCACAGTGCCGCCGAGCGGGACGCGGCCCCGCAGTTCGTCCTGCCGCTCGTGGTGCGCATCGAGCGGGACGCCCCGCCGCCGCGCACCGACGCGCTGGAGACCTCGGCCCGTGCCGTACTGACCCTGCTGTCCGACGAGCGCGCCACCGACGAGGACGGCGAGTGGGCGCAGGCGGTACGGGACTGGCAGGACGCCAGGATCAGGAAGGTCGTACGGCGCGCGCGGGGCGGGGAGTGGCGGCGGGCGGAGACGCTGCCCGGCATCACCGTCACCGGGCAGAGCGCCGAGGTCCGGGTCTTCCCGCCGGTGCCGCTGGACGGCTGGCCCAAGGATCTGGCCAAGCTCCAGGTGTCGGGGACCGAACTCGACGATCCCGAGAGGCCGTTGCCGCCGGATCCGGCGGAGCCGGTGCTCTGGACCAACCCGGACCTCTCGATGTCCGCGGGCAAGGCGATGGCCCAGACCGGGCACGGGGCGCAGCTCGTGTGGTGGGAGCTGGACGCGGACGAGCGCGCGGCGTGGCGGGCGGCGGGCTTCCCCCTCGCGGTCCGCGAGCCGTCCTCCCGGGCGTGGGCCCGGCTCTCCACCACGACGGGCCTGCCCGTGGTCCGCGATGCCGGCTTCACGGAGATCCCCCCGGGCTCCCCCACGATCATCGCGGACCACCCCGCCCTCCGCGCGTAGCGCTGCCGCTGGGCCTGAGCGACTGCCCCTTGCGGTGCGCATGTCCCCGCCGTGCCGCGGGGGTTGGCCGCGCAGCTCCCCGTCCCTGGGGGGTGGTGCGGTCCGTCGCCACACGACGGTTCGTCGTGGCTTGTCGCGCAGTTCCCCGCGCCCCCAGGTGACTGCCCCTTGCGGTGGCATCGCTGACTTTCCGACCACCGTGGCTGAGCGCGCAGTTCCCCGCGCCCCTGAGGGCCTGCCCTCTGCGGCCGAGGACGCCCCGAGGGGCGCGGGGAACTGCGCGGCCCGCCACAGCGCACCGCAGGTGGGAAGCCAACAGGAAGCGGCACCCACCCAGGGGCGCGGGGAACTGCGCGACAAGCCACCGCGGCGCAGCACGCGAAAGCCACCGCAAAGGGCACCCCGCCCAGGGGCACGCGGGGAACTGCGCGGCCCGACGGGGCACCCGGGAGCGCGTCCCGGCCGGGCGGGGCTACGGGAGGAGGACGAGGCGGCCCCGGAGACCCGCTTCCGCCGCCCGGGAATGAGCCGCCGAAGCCCGCGCCAGCGCATACGTACCGGCGACGCGCAGCGTAAGCCGGCCCGCGTCGGCGAGTCCCGCCAGCTCGGAGAGCCCCGCCCCGTCCGCGTGGACCCAGACGTTCGCGACCCGCGTCCCCCGCCGCGGAACGGGGTCCTCGCCGAGGCCGACGGCGACGAAGCCGCCCCCCGTGCGCAGCGCTTCGAGCGCGGCCGTCTTGAGGCGGGCGGCGTCGAGGACCCCGTCGACGCCGCCAGGCACGACCGCGCGGACCGCGTCGGCGACCCGCCCGCCGCGCGGCACGAAGTGCTCCGCCCCGAAGCCGCGGACCAGCTTCTCGTCGGCGGGTGCGGCGACGGCGACGACCCGCAGGCCGCGCGCCGCGGCGAGTTCGACCGCGAAGCCGCCGACGCCGCCGGCCGCGCCGGTGACCAGCAGGGTGTCCCCGGGAGCGAGGCCGAGCAGGTCGAGCCCCTGCGCGGCGGTGAGGCCGCACAGCGGCAGGGTGGCCGCCTCGGCGGGGGACGCGTTCCGCGGGGCGCGTCCCACCGCCGCCGCGTCGAGTACGACGTACTCCGCGTACGCCCCGGTGGGCAGGTCGAGCCGGTCGACGAGCCCGATCACGGCGTCGCCGACGGCGAAGCCGGCGCCCGCCCCGACGGCGTCGACGGTGCCGGCGACGTCCCAGCCGAGCCCGAACTGCGGCTGCGGCTCCGCGAAGCCGATCGCGAGCATGGCCCCGGCGCGTACCGCGAGGTCCACCGGGTTCACGGCGGCGGCCTGCACCGCGATCCGGACCTGCCCCGCGCCGGGCTCGGGCAGCGGGTGCTCGACGGTTTCCAGCGCGTCGGGACCGCCGAAGTCCCGTACGACGACTGCACGCATGGCTGTTCTCCTGGTCTCCCGGGTTCACTGACGGTTGCCGCGCAGGAGCGCTGCGCGTACCTCAGAACCTAGGTGGGGCTACTCTCTTCCGGTAAGCAGGCACCTGGAAGTGCGTAACCCACGCGGGAGTCGTCATGCCCACCCGGACCGCGGCCCAGCGCCGCGCGGAAGCCAGAACCGCCTACGACGCCTTCATGGCGGTGTGCCCGTCGCGGCAGTTGCTCGACCGGATCAGCGGCAAGTGGGCGACGCTCGTCGTCACGGCCCTGGCGGACGGCCCGCTGCGTTACGCCGAGCTGGCCCGGGTGATCGCCGGGGTGAGCCAGAAGATGCTCACCCAGACCCTGCGCGCGCTGGAGCGCGACGGACTGGTGACGCGTACGGTCACCGCGGCCGTGCCGGTCAGGGTGGACTACGAACTGACCGGCATCGGCCGTGACCTGCTGGTGGTGCTGGCCGCCGTCAAGGCATGGTCGGAGCGGCACATCGAGGAGGTGCTCGACGCCCGCGAGGCCTATGACGCGGCGCAAGCCGAGGCGTGAGCCCCGGGGCGGCGGCGCGGCTCAGGCCAGCCCGGCGACCAGGTCGGCGACGGCGCGGCGACGGCCGGTGTAGAACGGCACTTCCTCGCGGACGTGCATCCGCGCCTCGGAGGCCCGCAGCAGCCGCATGAGGTCGACGATACGGTACAGCTCGTCGGCCTCGAAGGCGAGGATCCACTCGTAGTCGCCGAGCGAGAAGGAGGCGACGGTGTTGGCGCGGACGTCGGGGTAGCCGCGGGCCAGCTTCCCGTGGTCGGCGAGCATCCGGCGGCGGTCCTCGTCGGGCAGCAGGTACCAGTCGTACGAGCGCACGAAGGGGTAGACGCTGACGTAGTCGCGGGGCGTCTCGTCGGCCAGGAAGGCCGGGATGTGCGACTTGTTGAACTCGGCCGGGCGGTGCAGCGCCATGTTCGACCAGACCGGCTCAAGAGCGCGGCCCAGTCGGGTGCGGCGGAAGAGGTTGTACGCCTCCTGGAGCGCTTCCGCCGTCTCGGCGTGCCACCAGATCATCAGGTCGGCGTCGGCGCGCAGCCCGGAGACGTCGTAGGTGCCGCGGATCGTGACGTCCTTGGCGGCGAGCCCGGCGAACAGCTCCTCGACCTCGTCCGCGTAGCCGGCGCGGTCCTCGGGCAGCGGGGCGCGCAGCCGGAAGACCGACCAGAGCGTGTAGCGGATGACCTCGTTGAGGTCCTTGGCCTTCTTGCCCGCGTTGGCGGCCTTGGCGTGCGCGGTGGCTTCCGCGGCGGCGGAGTCGAGGGCGTGGGCGTCAGTCGAGTCGGTCATGCGGCTATTCTCCCGCGCCGCCCGCACCGCCCGGCACCAGGGTGCCCAGCACCTCGGACGCCGCCCGGTGCCCGCTGCCGACGCAGGCCGGAATGCCCACCCCGTCGTAGACGGCGCCGCAGACCGCCAGGCCGGGCAGCTTGCCGACCTGTTCGCGTATACGGGCGACGCGGTCCAGGTGGCCGACCGGATACTGCGGCAGCCCGGCGTCCCAGCGGGTGACCCGGGCGGCGACCGGTGCGGCCCGCAGGCCGACCGCCTCGGCCAGGTCCTCCCGGGACAGCCGCACCAGGTCGGTGTCGTCCCAGGCCAGGTCCGCCTCGTCGCCGTGGCGGCCGACCGAGGTGCGAAGCACCGCCGTGTCGCCGCCCGCCGCGTCCAGCCAGCCCCACTTGCGGCTGGAGAAGGTCGAGGCCTTGATCGTCCGGCCGTCCACCGGAGGGACGAGGAAGCCGCTGGATTCGGGCAGCCGGTGCAGGTCGCTGCGGCGGTAGGCCATGGTGACCAGCGCCATGCCCGCGTACTCGACGCTGTCCAGTTCGGCCGCGGCGGCCGGCGACTCGGCGCCGAGCAGGTGGGCGGCGGCGGGCGCGGGGACGGCGAGGACCACGGCGTCGGCGTCGAGGGTGCGGTCGCCCAGGCGGATCCGCCAGCCGTGCGGCCCGGTCCTGTGCAGCTCGCGCACCCGGGCGCCGGTCTCGACGACGACGCCGGCGGCCCGGCAGGCGTCGGCGACCGCGAGCGGCAGCCGGCCGACCCCGCCGCGGATGCCGTTGAAGACCGGCCCGCTGCCGGCCGAGGCGGCGGCGCGGCGCTGGACGCCGCGGGCGGCCTCGATCAGCGAACGCCCGCCGCGGGCCGCGGCATAGAGCTGGGGTACGGCGGCACGCAGCGAGATCTCGTACGCGTTGCCCGCGTAGACCCCGCCGAGCAGCGGTTCGACCAGCCGGTCGACGACCTCGCGGCCGAGCCGGGCGGCGACGAAGGCGCCGACGCCCACGTCGCCGTCGATCCGGGTACGCGGCAGGACGTGGTCGAGCGGCAGCCGGGCCAGGCCCGCGGCGGAGAGCACGCCGGAGGCGGCGAGCGGGCCGAGGTCGCCGGGGACGCCCATCACGTGGCCCTTGGGCATGGGGCGCAGCCGGCCGCGGGTCCACAGGGTGGCGCCGAGCACGGCGGGCGGCTCCAGGTCGTCGCCGAGGCCGACCTCGCGGGCGAGGTCCACCGCTTCGGGGCGGCGGGCGAGGATCGATTCGGCGCCGAGGTCGACCGGCACCCCGGCGATCTCGTCCGCGTGCAGCTTGCCGCCGAGCCGGGGCGAGGCTTCGAGCAGGGTCACCCGGGCGCCGGCGCCGGCCAGCCGGTGGGCGGCGGCGAGTCCCGAGATGCCGCCGCCGACGACCACCGCATGTCCCCCGGCGGGTCCCGCCGCCCGGTCGTGGGGTGCTGCCGGACCGCTGCCGCTGTGCGTGTGGCTCATGCCTCCACTGTCTCAGACTCCGGATCGAGTTCCGACCGTGACGTCTTCGGTACCGCGGAACGGCAACGGGACCGCGGCGGCGCCCGTCAAACCGGTGCTATCGCGCAACGGCCCTGTCCTTGGGGGGAATTGAGATGAGACTCAGTACGAGACAGCACGCGCCGCGGGCCCGTCGCCGGCCGCGTGCCGCCGTGTTCGCGAGCCTGCTGCTGGCCGCCGTGCTCGGCGTCGCCGGATGCGGCGCGTCGTCCGACAGCAGCACGGCCGACAAGGCGGCGGCGCCGGCAGCGGCGGCGAAGGGCGCCCAGGAAGGCGCGTCGGACGCCGACAGCGGCAACGGCAGCAGCGGCGGCGGCTCGGACAGCGGGGCCGCGACGGAGAGCGCCGGGGGAAGCGGGGGCACCGGAAGCAGCGCCCCGGCCGCCGCCGCGCCCTCCGCGGGCGCGAAGAAGGCCCCGGCGCTGGCCCCGACGTATCTGGTGCGCACCGCCGACCTGAGCATCCGCACCCCGCATGTCGCGGACGCGTTGGAGCAGGCCAGGGCGCTGGCCGACGGCGCGGGCGGCTGGGCCGGCGACGAGAACACGGCGGTGGACACGGCCGGCCACACCACCTCCGCCATCGAGCTGCGGGTGCCGCCGGCGGCTTACGACAAGCTGCTCGACGACCTCAGCGGGCTCGGCAAGCTGCTGGGGCGCAAGGTGAGCGTGCAGGACGTCACCGGCCAGGTGGTGGACGTGCAGAGCCGGGTGAGGTCGCAGCAGGCCAGCGTCGACCGGGTGCGGAAGCTGATGGACCAGGCGTCAGGGCTCAGTGACGTGGTCTCGCTGGAGAGCGAACTGAGCACCCGCGAGGCCGCGTTGGAGGCGCTGGAGGCCCAGCAGGCGTCCTTGCGGGCACAGGCGGACCTGGCCACGGTGACGCTGCGGCTGAGCGAGCCGCCGGTCAAGGCCGCGCCGCACGTGGCCCCGAAGCCGGAGAAGGACGGTTTCTGGACGACGGTCGGCCACGCGCTGCGCGGCGGCTGGCACGCCTTCTCGGTGACGGTGCGGACGGTGCTCGTCGTGCTGTCCGCGCTGCTGCCCTTCCTCGCCCTCGGGGCGCTGGCCTGGGCGGCGTACCGGCAGGTGCGCCGGTGGTGGCCCCGGGCCGAGCCGACCGCGCCGGACCGGTCGCGGACGGCCGGCGGGCTGCCGGAGTATCTACGGGAGCGGGCCGCCGGCCGGCAGGCCGGGGAGGAGGCGGAGCCGCGGGAGGAGCACGGCCCGCCGGTCGGCTGACCGGGGGCCGGGCACCGCCCGGGACGGGCGCTCAGGCCGCCGCGGTGCTGCGGTGGACGAAGTCCACGAGGCGGCTGAGGGCGTCCGGGTCGGTACTGGGCAGGACGCCGTGGCCGAGGTTGAAGATGTGGCCGGTGCCGGCCGCGGCCGCGGCGTCCAGGACCTCGCGGGTCTTCGCCTCGACGGCCGCGGTCGGGGCGAAGAGCACCGCCGGGTCGAGGTTGCCCTGCAGCGCCTTGCCGTGGCCGACCCGGCGGGCGGCCTCGTCCAACGGCACCCGCCAGTCGACGCCCACGACGTCGGCGCCCGCCTCGCCCATGAGGCCGAGCAGTTCGCCGGTACCGACGCCGAAGTGGATGCGGGGCACCCCGTAGCCGGCGACGGCCTCGAAGACCTTCACCGAGGAGGGCATCACATGGCGCCGGTAGTCGGCGGGCGACAGCGCGCCGACCCAGGAGTCGAAGACCTGGACCGCGCTGGCGCCGGCCTCGATCTGCACTTTCAGGAAGGCGGCGGTGATGCCGGCGAGCCGGTCGAGCAGGTCGCGCCACAGCTCGGGGTCGCCGTACATCATGGCCTTGGTGCGCTCGAGGTTCCGGGACGGCCCGCCCTCCACGAGGTAGCTGGCCAGGGTGAAGGGGGCGCCGGCGAAGCCGATCAGCGGGGTCTCGCCGAGTTCGGCGGTGAGCAGGCCGACGGCCTCGGTCACATAGCCGATGTCGGTGGGCTCCAGGTCGCGCAGCCGGGCCAGGTCCTGCCGGGTGCGGATCGGGTCGGCGACCACCGGGCCGACGCCCGGCTTGATGTCCAGGTCGAGGCCGACCGCCTTGAGCGGCACCACGATGTCGCTGTAGTAGACCGCCGCGTCCACCCCGTGCCGCCTGACCGGCTGGAGGGTGATCTCGGCGACCATCTCGGGCCGCGTGCACGACTCCAGCATCGGGACGCCCTCGCGCAGTTTCAGGTACTCGGGCAGCGACCGCCCCGCCTGCCGCATGAACCATACGGGGGTGTGCGGCACCGGTTCGTTCCGGCAGGCACGGATGAAAGGGGAAGCAGCGGTCTGCTGGGGCGTACTCACATCCGGCATCCTCCCACGGCGGCGGTGGGCACCAGTTCCGGGGCCTCGGGTGTTGTTGCACACGCGAGGGGCGTCGGCGGCCTAGTCTTCCGGGCATGGCAGCGGTGCATGGGCAGCTCGGCGAGGACGACGGGATCCCTTTTCCTTTTCGGCATGCGGTGGACGCGCTGCGAGCGGCGCGAGTGCGGTCCGAGGTGCGGATCGAGGAAGTGACGGCGCCACGCCGGCTGGCCTCGTACGCGTACGCGCTGGAGGCCACGGTGGTGGCCGACGGCGAGGAGCTGGCCGACGGGCGGGTGGTGCTGCTGCATGAGCCGGCCGGGCACGACGCCTGGCGCGGCACTTTCCGGCTGGTGACGCTGGCCCGGGCGGACCTGGAGCCGGAGATGGCCGGCGATCCGCTGCTGCCCGAGGTGAGCTGGTCCTGGCTGACCGGGGCGCTCGCCGCCCGCGGCGCCGACCACGACGAGCCGAGCGGTACGGTCTCGCGTGCGTCCTCGCACTTCTTCGGCGGGCTCGCGGACCGTCCCGACGAGACCAGGATCGAGCTGCGCGCCTCGTGGTCGCCGCGCGAGCGCGCCGGCGGGGTGATCGACGGGTCGGCGCATCTGGCGGCCTGGTGCGACCTGCTGTGCACCTGCGCGGGCCTGCCGCCCGCCGAGGGTCCCGACGCGCCGGTACGGGGTACGGCCGGCGTGGTGCCGCTGCCGAAGCGGCGCACCTGACGCGCGGGCCGCGCGCGTCCGTACTCCTTCTCCGTATCCGTGCCCGCACCCGTCCCTGCCCCGGGCGCCGCTCACCGGCGTCCGGGGCACACCTGTGCCCCGGGTGCTCTGGCGTTCGATCGGCCGTCCGATTTGCCAGGATTCATGCTCAATAAAACGTGATCTTTCCCTAAAGCCCGGAGCGATTGCTGCCGAAGGAGACTGTGACCGTTTCAGTCCCCTTTGCACAGGAGGCCCGGTGTCCGTTCTTCTCGAGCAGCCCACGAGCCTGGTCGCCTACCGTCCCAGCAAGCCGACGGCCATGGTTGTCGTAGCCGACCCCCGCGTCCGCTCCACTGTCACCCGACACCTGTGGGCACTCGGGGTACGCGATGTCATCGAGGCCTCGTCGATCGCCGAGGCACGGCCCCGGGTCGGTAATCCCCGCGACATCTGCGTCGCCGACGTCCATCTCCCCGACGGTTCGGGGCTGACCCTGCTCGCCGAGACCCGCGCGGCGGGCTGGCCCAACGGCCTGGCGCTGTCCGCCGCCGACGACATCGGCGCGGTGCGCAACGCGCTGGCCGGCGGCGTCAAGGGCTATGTCGTCACCGGCACCCGCAACAGCCCCGGGTCGATGGCCGGCCGCCCGGGCCTCGCCCCGCTGGGTGCCACCGCCGCCCGTATGCAGCGCCGCCCGCCGGGCTCCTCGGGCCATCCCGGCAGCGGCTACCGCGAGCTGTCGGGGCGCGAGGTCGAGGTACTGCGGCTGGTCGCGGAAGGCCAGTCCAACAAGGCGATCGGCGTATCGATGGGTTTGTCGGCGCTGACCGTGAAGAGTCATCTGGCCAGGATCGCCCGCAAACTCGGCACGGGGGACCGGGCCGGGATGGTGGCGGTCGCGCTGCGCACGGGCATCATTCACTGAGCGCCTCGGGCGGCGGGAGGGGGGGGGGGGGGGGGGGGGCGGGGGGGGGGGGGGGGGGGGGGGGGGGCGGGGG
>NZ_JAJSYW010000181.1:0-14819 GCF_036815005.1 Streptomyces sp. IBSBF 2435
AGGCTGGGGCGGCGGAGTGGGGGGATAAGGTGAGACGCGCGAAGCGAACTCGCGGGAGCCCGGCGGACCGGGCTGAGAGGGCGGCTGACGGCCGCCGACCGTAGAACCTGATCCGGGTCATGCCGGCGAAGGGAGGAGCGGTAGTTCCATGCCTACCTGCAACCACGACGTACTGATCGTCGGCGGCGGAATCATCGGCCTGGTGACGGCCTGGCGCGCGGCGCAGCGCGGCCTGCGCACCGCGGTCGCCGACCCCGCGCCCGGCGGCGGCGCCGCCCACGTCGCGGCGGGAATGCTGGCCGCGGTCACCGAGCTGCAATACGGCGAGCAGACCCTGCTCGACCTGAACCTCGCCTCGGCGGCGCGCTATCCGGACTTCGTCGCCGAGCTGACGGACGCGACGGGCCTCGGCACCGGCTACCGCCCGTGCGGCACGCTGGCCGTCGCGCTGGACGCCGACGACCGCGCGCAACTGCGCGATCTGCACGCCTTCCAGACCTCGCTCGGCCTTGAGGCGCACTGGCTGAGCGGCCGGGAGTGCCGCCGGCTCGAACCGATGCTCGCCCCCGGCGTGCGCGGCGGGCTGCGGATCGACGGCGACCACCAGGTCGACCCGCGCCGGCTGGCGGCGGCGCTGCTGCGGGCGGCCGAGCTGGCCGGGGTGGCGTTCCTGCGCTCCGCGGTCGTCCGGGTGGGGTGCGCGGCCGACCGCGTCACGGGCGCGGTGCTCGCCGACGGCACGACGGTCGCCGCCGACCGCACGGTGCTGGCCGCGGGCAGCGGGAGCGGCCGGATCGCCGGCCTGCCTGCGGACGTACTGCCGCCGGTGCGGCCGGTCAAGGGCCAGATCCTGCGGCTGCGGATCCCGCCGGCGCACGCGCCGTTCCTGTCGCGCACGGTCCGCGCGGCGGTACGCGGCAGCCACGTCTACCTGGTGCCGCGCGAGGACGGCGAGCTGGTGCTCGGCGCGACCAGCGAGGAATCCGGCTGGGACACCACGGTGACCGCCGGCGGGGTCTACGAACTGCTGCGGGACGCGCACGAACTGGTGCCGGGCATCACCGAACTCCCGCTCACCGAGGCCCTGGCGGGCCTGCGCCCCGGCTCCCCCGACAACGCGCCGCTGCTCGGCCGTACCGCGCTCGACGGGCTGCTGCTGGCCACCGGGCACCACCGCAACGGGGTACTGCTCACCCCGGTCACCGGAGACGTCATGGCCGAGGCGCTGACCTCGGCCACGGGCGAACTCCCGGCCTACGCGCGTGCCTTCGGCGCCCAGCGGTTCTCACCGGTGCGACAGGAGCAGACCGCATGACGATCACCGTGCACGTCAACGGCGAGGCCCGCGCCCTGGACGCCCCGCTCGCGCTGGACGCCCTCGTCGCCACGCTCAGCTCCGCCCATTCCGGTGTGGCCGCCGCGCTCAACGACACGGTCGTGCCGCGTACCCGCTGGTCCGCCACGCCGCTCGCCGACGGCGACCGGGTCGAAGTGCTGACCGCGGTCCAGGGGGGCTGAGCCATGGCGACGGCCACCGGCGCCGTGACCGACCCGCTGCGGATCGGCGGGGCCGAATTCTCCTCCCGGCTGATCATGGGAACGGGCGGGGCGCCCAGCCTCGACGTGCTCGATCGGGCGCTGCTGGCGTCCGGTACCGAGGTGACGACCGTGGCCATGCGGCGGCTCGACCCGACGACGAAGGGCTCGGTGCTGTCGGTGCTGGCCCGGCACGGCATCCGGGTGCTGCCGAACACCGCGGGCTGCTTCACGGCGGGCGAGGCCGTACTGACCGCGCGGCTGGCCAGGGAGGCGCTGGGCACCGACTGGGTGAAGCTCGAAGTCATCGCGGACGAGCGGACGTTGCTGCCGGACCCGATCGAACTCCTCGACGCCGCCGAGACGTTGGTGGACGACGGCTTCACCGTGCTGCCGTACACCAATGACGACCCGGTGCTGGCGCGCAAGCTGGAGGACGTCGGGTGCGCCGCGGTCATGCCGCTGGGCTCCCCCATCGGCTCCGGCCTCGGCATCCGCAACCCGCACAATTTCCGGCTGATCGTCGAACGCGCGACCGTCCCCGTCATCCTGGACGCGGGCGCCGGGACCGCCTCGGACGTCGTCCTGGCGATGGAGCTGGGCTGCGCGGCGGTGATGCTCGCCTCCGCCGTCACCCGCGCCCAGCACCCGGTCCTGATGGCCGAGGCCATGCGCCACGCGGTCACCGCGGGCCGCCTCGCCCACCGGGCCGGCCGCATCCCCCGCCGCCACCACGCCCTGGCCTCCTCCCCCACCGCCGGCCTTCCCGACCTCGACCCGGAAAGACCCGCCTTCTGACCTGCGGCCCCGTCCGCTCTGCGCCGGGTCCGCTTTCGGGGCCGCCACCCGCGGTGTCACGGTTTGGTTCCGGAACACCACGGCACGGCCACAGTCCTGGCGCGTGCACCGGCGGTGTCGGGGGCGGATCGTAGAATCGGCCATCGTGGACACCACCGTGCAGGACCCGCTGGTCGGGCAGACGCTCGACGGGCGTTACCGCGTCGAGGCGCGTATCGCCGTCGGGGGGATGGCCACGGTCTACCGGGCCGTGGACACCCGCCTCGACCGCGTGCTCGCGCTGAAGGTGATGCACCCGGGGCTGGCGGCGGACACCGGCTTCGTGGAGCGGTTCATCCGGGAGGCCAAGGCCGTCGCGCGGCTGTCGCACACCAATGTGGTGGGGGTCTTCGACCAGGGCACCGACGGGACGTACGTCTATCTGGCCATGGAGTATGTGGCCGGGTGCACCCTGCGGGACGTGCTGCGCGAGCGCGGGGCGCTGTCGCCGCGGACGGCGCTGGACATTCTGGAGCCGGTGCTCGCGGCCCTCGGCGCCGCGCACAGGGCTGGGCTCGTGCACCGGGACATGAAGCCGGAGAATGTGCTGATCGGGGACGACGGCCGGGTCAAGGTCGCCGACTTCGGCCTGGTCAGGACGGTGGACACACAGACCAGCGTGTCGGGGGCACTGCTCGGCACGGTGTCGTATCTGGCCCCGGAGCAGATCGGCCACGGCACGGTCGACCAGCGCACGGACGTGTATGCGTGCGGGGTCATGCTGTACGAGATGCTGACCGGCGCCAAGCCGTACTCCGGCGACACGCCGATGCAGGTCATCATGCAGCGGCTGAACGAGGATGTGCCGCCGCCGTCCGCCGCCGTGCCGGGGGTGGCGCCGGGGCTTGACGCCCTGGTGGCGCGGACGACCTCGCGGGAGCCGGCGGGCCGCCCGGCCGACGCGGTGGCGATGTTCGCCGACGTACGGGCGGTGCGCGCGGGCCTGAGCCCGCAGGAACTGGACGACCGGCCGTACGAGGACGCGCGCACGGGCGGGTTCGAGGACGCGGTGCCGGGCGGCGCGGTCGGCTCGGAGGAGCCGACCAGCGTCGTGGCACGGCCGCCCGCGGCAACAGGCCAGGACTCGGACGCGCTGCACCGGACGACCCGGCTGCCGCTGCCGCCGCCGGAGGCACCGGATCCGCGGCACCCGGTGGCGCGGTCGTTCGCGTCGCCGCCACCGCCGCCGCCTGGCGGCAGGCCGCGCGCGGGGCGGGGCCGCAGGGGGCCGCTGGCCGTGCTGGCGGCGCTGCTGGTGATCCTCGGCGTCGGCGCGGGCGTCTGGTACGTCAGCGACGGCCAGTTCACCCATGTGCCGGCCGTGCTGGCGCTGTCGCAGGCCGACGCGCAGCACAAGCTGACGTCCGCGGGGCTGGACACCCGGGTGGACCAGGACTTCTCGCTGACCGTGCCGCGCGGCAGCGTCATTTCCACCGACCCGGCGCCGGGCAGGCGGATCCGCAGCAACGGCACGGTGAAGCTGACGGTGTCCAAGGGGCCGCGCGAGGTGCGGGTGCCCGACCTCAGGGGCCGCGGCCTGGCCGACGCGCAGCAGCGGCTCAGGGCGGCGGGGCTGACCCCGGGCGCGGTCACGAAGTCCTTCGACGACTCGGTCCCGCAGGGCCAGGTCATCGTGACGCGGCCTGCGGCCGGTACGCAGCGCGCCCCCGGCACCCCCGTGGCCCTCACCGTCTCGCGCGGTTCAGCGGTGGACGTGCCCGATGTGATCGGTGATTCGGTCACCGACGCGCAGCAGGAGCTCCAGGACGCGGGCTTCACGGTGGTGCTGGCGCCGGAGAAGGTCTTCTCCGACCAGGCCGACAAGGACACCGTCGCCGTGGAGTCCCCGGAGGGGGACACCCAGGCGGCGGCCGGCGACACGGTGACGATCACGGTGTCGAAGGGCCAGCAGCTCTTCCCGGTACCGGACGTCACGGGCAAGAAGTCGTCGGAGGCCAAGCAGACCCTCCAGGACGCCGGCTTCGACGTCCGGGTGATCAACCTGTTCTTCGGCAACTCCGTTTTCAGCCAGTCCCCCGACGGCGGCGGGCAGGCCCCGAAGGGCGCCACGGTCACCATCTGGGTGCGCTGACAATACGGGGTCCCGGAGGGCTAGATCTCCGGGCCGTCGCCCGGCTCCTCCTGGTACGAATAGCGCTGCTCGTTCCAGGGGTCGCCGAGGTTGTGGTAACCGCGTTCCTCCCAGAAACCGCGGCGGTCCGCCGTCATGTATTCGACGCCGCGGACCCACTTGGGGCCTTTCCAGGCGTAGAGCCCGGGAACGATCAGCCGGACAGGGAAGCCGTGTTCGGCGGTGAGGGGTTCGCCGCCCTTGTGGGTGGCGAATAGCGACTGGGCGTCGTGGAAGTCCTCGACCCGCAGGTTGGAGCTGAATCCGTATTCGGCCCAGACCATCACATGCGTCACGTCGTCCGCGGGCGGTGCGAGCTTCATCACGGTCGAGGTGGCGACGCCGCCCCATTCGATGTCGAGCATCGAGAATTTCGTGACGCAGTGGAAGTCGGCGACCACGGTTTCATAAGGGAGCGCGGAGAACTCCGCGTGATTCCAGCACGTCTTGTCGCCGTCCGCGGTCGCGCCGAAGACCCGGAACTCCCAGCGGTCGGGCTTGAATCGCGGCACCGGGCCGTAATGCGTGACGGGCCAGCCCCGCTGGATCCGCTGGCCCGGCGGCAGCTCTCCCGTGCGACGCTCGTACCGACCCATGCCTCCATGGTGACAGACCGGACGAGGTGCTTTTGACCGAGCACCGCCAGAACGGAAAAGCGTGCGGCCTGACGGAGAGAACCCGCACCGCGGAGGTGCGGCCCATTACGGTCACCGCGCGTAAGTGTTCACTTACTGGATCGGACCACTCCTCGGTGCGAGGATGCGCGCAACCACTCGTCCGAGCCGGAAGGACGGCGTTGCCATGCAGGGCGACCCCGAGGTCATCGAGTTCCTCAACGAACAGCTGACCGCTGAGCTGACAGCGATCAACCAGTATTTCCTGCACGCGAAGATGCAGGAGAACTTCGGCTGGGTGAAGCTCGCGAAGTACACCAGGGCCGAGTCGTTCGACGAGATGAAGCACGCGGAGATCCTGACCGACCGGATTCTTTTCCTCGAAGGCCTGCCGAACTACCAGCGCCTCTTCCATGTCAGGGTCGGGCAGACCGTCACCGAGATGTTCCAGGCCGACCGGCAGGTGGAGGTCGAGGCGATCGACCGGCTGCGCCGCGGTATCGACGTCATGCACGCCAAGGGCGACTTTACGTCGAAGAACATCTTCGAGTCGATCCTGACCGACGAGGAGCACCACATCGACTATCTCGACACGCAGCTCGAACTGATCGAGAAGCTGGGTGAGGCGCTCTACCTCGCGCAGGTGATCGAGCAGCCGGACAGCTGAGCCGTACGCCCGCCGGTCAGGCGGCGCGCACTCCGGGCGGCAGCGGGCGGGCACCGGAGACCTCCGGCTGCGGCGCCCCGTCGCGTACGAGGACGACCGGCGCGGCGGGGTCGCCCGCGGGCTCCGGCGCCGTACGGGTCGCCCAGCCGGTACCGCGGCCGAGCAGGCTCTGGATGCGCTTGACGCAGGACCCGCAGTCCGTGCCCGCCTTGCAGGCGGAGGCGATCTGCCGGGGAGTGCAGCGACCGTCGTCGGCGTGCTGCTTGACCTGCTGCTCGGTGATGCCGAAGCAGGAGCAGACGTACACGCGGTCACCGCCGTTCCGGGTCCTGAGGAGCTGAGGTAACCCTTACCTTACCTGTCGGCCAGGATGCGGAAAAGCGACAAGGGGCACGGATCGATGTGATCCGCGCCCCTTCCGTACCGCCTCGTGCCGGCCGTGACGGCCGCCGCCCCGGGCTACTGCCCGCGGTACATCTCCGCGACCAGGAAGGCCAGGTCGAGCGACTGGCTGCGGTTGAGCCGCGGGTCGCACGCCGTCTCGTACCGCTGGTGCAGGTCGTCCACGAAGATCTCGTCGCCGCCGCCGACGCATTCGGTGACGTCGTCGCCGGTCAGCTCGACGTGGATGCCGCCCGGGTGGGTGCCCAGCGAGTGGTGGACCTCGAAGAAGCCCTTGACCTCGTCGAGCACGTCGTCGAAGCGCCGGGTCTTGTGGCCCGAGGCGGCCTCGAAGGTGTTGCCGTGCATCGGGTCGCAGATCCACACGACCTGCGCGCCGGACGCGGAGACCTTCTCCACCAGCGTCGGCAGCTTGTCGCGGACCTTGTCCGCGCCCATCCGCACGATGAAGGTCAGCCGGCCCGGGTCGCGGTCCGGGTCGAGCCGGTCGATGTAGGTCAGCGCCTCCTCCGGCGTGGTGCCGGGGCCGAGCTTCACACCGATCGGGTTGCTGATCCGGGAGGCGAACTCGATGTGCGCGCCGTCCAGCTGCCGGGTGCGCTCACCGATCCACACCATGTGGCCCGAGACGTCGTAGAGCTTGCCGGTGCGCGAGTCGGTACGGGTCAGCGCCGTCTCGTAGTCCAGCAGCAGCGCCTCGTGGGAGGCGTAGAACTCGACGGTACGGAATTCCGCCGGGTCGGTACCGCAGGCCGCCATGAAGTTCAGCGCGTTGTCGATCTCGCGGGCCAGCGCCTCGTAGCGCTGCCCGGACGGCGAGGACTTCACGAAGTCCTGGTTCCAGGCGTGCACCTGGCGCAGGTCGGCGTAACCGCCGGTGGTGAAGGCGCGGACCAGATTCAGCGTGGACGCGGACGCGTGGTACATCCGCTTGAGGCGCTCGGGGTCGGGGGTGCGGGCCTGCTCGGTGAATTCGAAGCCGTTGACGGAGTCGCCGCGGTAGGTCGGCAGGGTGACGCCGTCGCGGGTCTCGGTCGGCTTGGAGCGCGGCTTGCTGTACTGCCCGGCGATCCGCCCGACCTTGACCACCGGCACCGAGGCCGCGTACGTGAGGACCGCTCCCATCTGGAGCAGCGTCTTGAGCTTGTTGCGGATCTGGTCGGCGCCGACCCCGTCGAACGCCTCGGCGCAGTCGCCGCCCTGGAGCAGGAACGCCTCGCCCCTGGCGACCGACGCCAGCCGGCTGCGCAGCTGGTCGCACTCCCCGGCGAAGACGAGCGGCGGATACGAGGCGAGGTCGGCGATCACATCGCGCAGAGCCTCGGAGTCGGGCCACTCGGGCTGCTGCGCCGCGGGAAGAGCGTGCCAGGTGTTGCCCCCGGCGTGGATGTCTGCGTTCACGGTCACGGGCCCCACATTACGGGGTCGTGTCACCTGCTTTTCGTCCCGCTCAGTGGGTGAGACATGCCGTCCGCGCCACTAACCGGGAATCCGGACATACCACTGTTAACGTCAACCCGTTTCCGAGCCGACCGCCGCCCTGCGAGGCGACGGCTCCCAGGGAGCGCGTGCCGCGAGCACGCGGGAAGGCCGAGGGAAGCATGACGTGCAGACATGGCAGAGGCAGGCGCAGCGGCAGGTCGTGGGCCGGCCGCGGAGCCGGCGCGGTGGCGCTGGCCACCGTGGCCGCCTACGGCGGCACGGCAGTGGCGAGCCAGTCCGGCAGCGCGCCGGGCGCCGCCCCCGCCACCACGCTCCAGGCGGACTTCGCCGCCGCGGCCCGGGAGTTCCGGGTGCCGCAGAGCGTGCTGCTCGCGGTCTCCTACCGGGAGACGCGCTGGGAGTCGCACCAGGGCACACCGAGCACCACCGGCAACTACAACGTGATGGGCCTGACGCAGGTCGCGGACGCCGACCTCGGACAACTGTCGGGCACCGACCGGCTGGCGCACCTCGACCTCAGCGGCGACCCGCTGGTGTCCCGGAACTTCGACGCCGCCCGGGCGCTGGGCACCGACCGGTCGAAGGCCGACGCCGCCGACCCGCGGCTGCACACCCTGGACGCCGCGGCGGAGCTGATCGGCGCCGCCCCGGCCGAGGTGCGCACCGACCCGCGGCAGAGCGTACGGGCGGGCGCCGCGCTGCTGGCGCGGTACGAGAAGGCGGCCGTCGGGTCGCTGCCCGCCGACCCGGGCCGCTGGTGGGCCGGTATCGCCCGCTACAGCCAGTCCCCCGAGGCGGGCGGCGCCACCCGGTTCGTGCAGCGGGTCTTCGACTCGGTGCGGTCGGGCGAGAGCCGGGTCACCGCCGACGGCCAGGCGCTGACGCTGGCCGCCGACCCGGCGCTGGCCCCGGTCCGGCCCGCGACGGTGCCGCTGGCGCCGGGCGCCGCGCCGCCCGCGGACCCCGCGTCCACCCCCGCCCCCGAGTGCCCGGCGGAGCTGCACTGCGCCTTCGTCCCGGCCGCCTACGCCAAGGCCGGCACGGCGGCCGACGACTTCGGCAACTACAACGTGGCGAACCGCCCCGCGGGCGGCGAGGACATCCGCTCCATCGTCATCCACGACATGGAAGGCACCTTCCAGGGCAGCATCGACGAATTCCAGAACCCCAGCGGATACGCCAGCGCGCACTACCTGGTCGGCGACGACGGCCGGGTCACCCAGATGGTGCGGCTCAAGGACGAGGCGTGGCACTCGGCGAACAAGACCGTGAACATGCACTCGGTCGGCGTGGAGCACGAGGGCTGGGCGATCAAGACCGGCGACTGGTTCACCGAGCAGGAGTACGACTCCTCCGCCGTCCTGGTGAAATTCCTGGCCCGGAAATTCGGCATCCCGCTGGACCGCGAGCACATCATCGGCCACGACGAGGTGCCCGGGGTGCTGGACGCGAAGGTCGCGGCGCAGCACTGGGACCCCGGCCCCTACTGGGACTGGAACCACTACATGGCGCTGCTGGGCGCCCCGGAGGCGGCGGTCGGCCCGCCCGCGGCCGGGCAGCTGGTCCGGGTGGTGCCGCCGTACACCACGGCGAACCAGCCGCAGCTCACCAGCGGCGGCAAGCCGGTCGCCGCGCACCCGGCCGGCTTCGTCTACCTCTACACCTCGCCGGCCACCACCGCGGCGCTGCCCGCCGACCCGTACCTGGGCGGCGCGCTGTGGAGCGACGGCTCGAACTGGGCGGACAAGGTCCCGGCGGGCGGCGCCTATGTCGTCGCGGCCACGCAGACCGACTGGACGGCGATCTGGTACCAGGGCCGCAAGCTGTGGTTCCACAACCCGGGTGGCCAGGACACCTCGGTCCTGCCCGCGACCCCGGTGCTCACCCCGAAGTCCGGCACGATCCCGGTCTACGGCCGGGCCTACCCGCAGGACGCGGCCTACGCGGGGACCGGTGTGCCCGTCCAGCCGGCCAACTCCACCGCCCTGACGAAGTACACCGTCGCGGCGGGCCAGGCCTACGCGCAGGCCGGACCCGAGGCGGTGGGCGACTACTGGTACGCGGGCAGCTTCGCCGGCACCGCGGCCGGCGACCGCACCCTGGTCACCGGCACCGACCTGTTCTACCCGATCCGCTACAACCACCGCGTCGCCTGGCTGCGGGCCGGCGATGTGCAGCGGATCACCAGCACCGCCCCGATGCGCTAGGGTCATGCCCATGCACGCGCACAATTCACCGACGACGCATCAGAACTGGTGGTGGACCGCTCATCCGGCGGCCCACTGAATTCGCGCGTAGCAGCAGCACTTCGCGAAGGCCGCCCGCAGGGGCGGCCTTCGGCGTTTCCCGGCCCGGTCGCCGCCCCTTCCCCGCCGTCAAGGAAGGACCACCGACCGTGCCACGAAACCCCGACGCCGTACGGCTCGTCGCCCGTCTGCTCACCCCCGGCCACCCGCCGTTCGCCCTGCTGCACCGCAGGACGCCCGGCCGGCCCGAGGCGGTCGTGGAGGTGCTCACCGGCCCGGTGGCCACCGTCGCCCGGCTCGCCGACATCGCGCTGCCCACCGGCCCGGCCGACGGCGGCCCCCGCACCGACGCCCTGGCCCTGATCCCCTTCCGGCAGATCCGCGAACGCGGTTTCGACGTCCGCGACGACGGCACCCCGCTGGTCGTCCTGCACCCCGAGCAGACCCTCGAACTCCCGCTCACCGACCTGCTCGACGCGCTGCCCGACACCCCCGTACGGGTCGAGGACGGCGCTTTCGACGTCGGCGACGACGCCTACGCCGACATCGTCGGGCGGGTCATCGAGGACGAGATCGGCCGCGGCGAGGGCGCCAACTTCGTGATCCGCCGCACCTTCCGCGGCAGCATCCCCGGCTACGGCCCGGACGCCGCCCTCGCGCTCTTCGCCCGGCTGCTGCGCGGCGAACGCGGCGCCTACTGGACGTACGTGGTGCACACCCCGGAGCGCACCCTGGTCGGCGCGAGCCCCGAGGTGCACGTGCGGATGTCCGGCGGCACGGTCGTGATGAACCCGATCAGCGGCACCTACCGCTACCCGCCGCAGGGCCCGAGCGCCGCCGGGCTGCTGGAGTTCCTCGCCGACCCCAAGGAGGCCGAGGAGCTGACCATGGTGGTGGACGAGGAACTGAAGATGATGTGCACCGTCTGCGACCTCGGCGGGGTCGTGGTCGGCCCGCGGCTGAAGGAGATGGCGCACCTCGCGCACACCGAGTACGAGCTGCGCGGGCGCTCCACGCTCGATGTCCGCGAGGTGCTGCGCGAGACGATGTTCGCCGCGACGGTGACCGGCTCGCCGGTGCAGAACGCCTGCCGGGTCATCGAGCGCCACGAGCCCGGCGGGCGCGGCTACTACGCGGGGGCGCTGGCCCTGATCGGCCGGGACGCGGGCGGCGCCCAGACGCTGGACTCCCCCATCCTGATCCGCACCGCCGACATCTCCCCCTCCGGCGAGCTGCGCGTCCCGGTCGGCGCGACCCTCGTGCGGCACTCCCGGCCGCACGCCGAGGTCGCCGAGACCCACGCCAAGGCCGCGGGTGTGCTCACCGCGCTCGGGGTGCGCGAGGCGCAGGGCGGCGCCCCGGGCGCGACCCGGCCGCGGCTGGCCGACGACATCCGGGTACGCGCCGCGCTCGACGCCCGCAGGGCGCACCTGGCGCCGTTCTGGCTGCGGATGCAGACCGGGCACCCCCGGCCGTCCGCGCACGCCCTGGTCGTCGACGGCGAGGACACCTTCACCGCGATGCTGGCCCACCTGCTGAGATCCTCGGGCCACGCGGTGACCGTACGCCGCTACGACGACCCGGAGCTGCGGGCCGCCGCCCTGCGCCACGAGGGGCCGGTCGTGCTCGGCCCCGGACCCGGCGACCCGGCCGACACCGCGGACCCGAAGATGCGCTTCCTGCGGAAGCTGGCCGCCGACCTCGTCCGCGACCACCCGCACGGCCTGCTCGGGGTCTGCCTCGGCCACGAGCTGCTGGCCGCAGAACTGGGCCTGGACCTGGTCCGCAAGGCCGAGCCCTTCCAGGGCGCCCAGCGGACGATCGACCTCTTCGGCCACAAGGAGACGGTCGGCTTCTACAACTCCTTCACCGCCCGCTGCGACGAGACCGCCGCGGAGGAACTGGCGATGCACCGGGTCGAGCTGAGCCGCGACCCGGGCACCGGCGACATCCACGCGATGCGCGGCCCGGGCTTCGCGGGCGTGCAGTTCCACCCGGAGTCGGTGCTGACGCTGAACGGCGCGGAGATCGCCGCGGGCCTGCTCGCGGAGGTCCTGGCGCCGGCGGGCTAGACGGGGACGGCACCGCTGCCCGCGACCTGGTGGCCGGCGAGTGCCACGGCGCTCGCCTGCCGGGCGTGCTCAGGTCTGACCGGCTCCTTGAGGACCGGGCCGACCAGCCGCATCACCGCGGCCAGCAGGTCGATCTCCGGCGCGGTCCCGTCCAGCACCAGGTCGGCCCGGTTGCGGGACGGGGCGACGTATTCGGCGTGCCGCTCCCTGCCGTGCGACAGGTAGTTGCGCAGGGACACGCCGGGGTCCTGGCGCTGCACCTCGATCTTGCGGAGGATCTTCCTGGCCAGCCGGATGTCGTCCGGGGTGTCGACGTAGACCCGCCAGGCGGCCCGGCCCGCGACCGCGGGCAGGGTCAGCGCGAACAGGCCCTCGACCACCACCAGGCGGTAGCGGCCCGACCCGGCGGCCGCGTCGATCGCGGCGGTCACCGCGGTCGCGTCGATGGACCCCGGGTGATTCCAGTCCAGGGTCTCCGCGCCGGTCGCGCTCAGCGTCCTGACGCCGCGCAGCGGATCGTGCGCGGACACGTAGAAGTCGTCGAGATGGATCAGTCCGACAGTGTCGGGGTGGTGCAGCGCCAGCGCATCGGCAAGGGTGGACTTGCCGGATGCGGTGCCGCCTGCGACCGCCAGTACGGGCACGCAGAGCCCGCTCGCCACACCCGCCATACCGGGCGCTCCTCTTGTGCTCAAAGGGGGAAACGAAGCGGCCGGACTAGCCGGGTGCAGGGAGAATAGGTCCCGGAGAACACCTGCGGCAAGCGCTGTCGGCATGCGTCTTCCCGGGAAGGCCCGCAGGCCCGCCGCGCGGGCCGGAGAAGACGCCCGCGTCGGCGTAGAGCGCCGGTCCCGCGGTCCCGGTCCCGGCGGTCGCGCCACCGGCCGGCGCCCGGACGCCGCCGGTGGTGTGCGGCGCGGCAGTCCTCCCGGACCCCGCGTCCGCCCAGGTCACATGGCGCTGTCCTCGCGGGCCTGCGGGTCCTCGTCGAGACCGGCCTCGATCGCGTACCGGACCAGCTCCACGCGGTTGTGCAGCTGGAGCTTGCCGAGGGTGTTCTGCACGTGGTTCTGCACGGTCCGGTGCGATATGACCAGGCGCTGGGCTATCTGCTTGTAGCTCAGCCCCTTCGCGACCAGCCGCAGCACCTCGGTCTCCCGCTCGGTCAGCCGGGGCGCGGCGGCGCCGCCCGCCGCGGCGGGCGGCGGGACGGTGGCGAGGCGGCGGTATTCGCCCAGCACCAGGCCCGCCAGGCCGGGGGTGAAGACCGGGTCGCCCACGGCGGTCCTGCGCACCGCGGCGACCAGCTCCTCGCGGCCCGCGGACTTGAGCAGATAGCCGGTCGCGCCGGATTTCACCGCTTCCAGGACGTCGGTGTGCTCGCCGCTGGCGGACAGCACCAGGACCCGCATCGCCGGATCGCCCGCCACGACCTCCTTGCAGACCCGCACCCCTGACGCGCCGGGCAGGTTGAGGTCGAGGACCAGCACCTGCGGGCGGGCCGCCCTGGCGCGGCGGATCGCCTCGGGGCCGTCGCCCGCGGTCGCCACCACCTGGAAGCCGGCCTCGGTCAGGTCGCGGGCCACCGCGTCACGCCACATCGGGTGGTCGTCCACCACCATCACCGTGACCGTCTGCTGTGCTGCCAGGTCGTCGCCGACCGTCATGCGGTGCCTCCTCCGTTGGCGGCGACCGGGGTCGCCCCGTCCTGTACGCGCTCCGCCCTGGGCAGCCGCAGCTCCACTTCGGTGCCCTGGCCCGGCAGCGACATCAGCTCAGCGGTGCCCCCGAGGTCGCGCAGCCGGCCGCGGATCGACTGGGCCACCCCGAGCCGCCCCTCGTCCGCCGCGGCGGACAGCCGGCCTGCCGCGATACCGGGGCCGTCGTCGCGCACGGTCACCAGCACCGCGTCCGGCTCGTCCTCCACGAGGATCCAGGCGTGCGCCCGCTCGCCCGCGTGCCGCCGTACGTTGTCCAGCGCCGCCCCCGCCGCGGCGGCCAGTTCCGCTGCCGCCGCCGGGTCGAGCAGCACCGGGGTGCCGGGCGCGGACAGCGTCACCCGGGCCGAGGCGTACGGCGCGAGCAGTGTCCGCAGGTCGTGCGGCCCCCCGGGCACGTCGTCCGCGGTGCGCGGCAGGGGGATCGGGGCGCCGCTGATCAGGCTTCGCAGCGCGGCCTCCTGCTCCCCGGCCATCCGGCCCAGCTCGGCGGCCTCGCCCCCGGCCTGATTGCCGCGCCGCTGGACCATCGCCAGCACCTGGAGCACCCCGTCGTGGATGTCCCGGGCCAGCCGTTCCCGCTCCCGGGTGGCGGCCTCGATCTGGAGGGCGCGGGCCAGCGTCCGCTCACTGATCCTCGCGACCTCGACGACATAGCCGATGCCGATGCTGGCGACCCAGACCAGCAGCACATTGCGCAGGGTCTCGCGGCCCGCCCCGCCGCGCTCGACCAGGTCCGCGACCGCGACCAGCGAGGAGGCGGCGGCGGCCCACCGCCAGCCGCCCTTGATCGCGAAGGCCAGCACGGAGCCGGCCGTCCAGATGGACGGCAGCGTGAAGGAGCCGGACGTGATCCGCTCCTGGGTGTCCACGAGGGCGGTCAGCAGTATCCCGGTGATCGCCAGCGTCAGGTCGGCGGCGAGGAAGCCCTTGGTGCAGCGCCGGGCCGACATCACCCGGCCGAGCGTGGACAGCGTCCACACGCCCAGGACGCCGAGGTAGATTCCGCCGGGCAGCGGGTGCCGCAGGTCGTGGTAGGCGTAGCAGTACAGCCCGACCGCGTACCCCATCGTCAGGACGCGGTACGCCACGAGGGCGCGCCACAGTGGCTGCTCCACGGACATGCGCATCCCCGCGCCCCCCTCCTCCCGGC
>NZ_JAJSYW010000182.1:0-14778 GCF_036815005.1 Streptomyces sp. IBSBF 2435
CAACTGCCCGTGCCCGCCCCGCAGCCGCCGGCACCCGCACCACGGCCCTTCACGCCCGCACCGCCGGACCCCGTATCGGCTCCCGTGCCCCCCAGGGCACTCGGTCCCGCGCCCGGACACGAATCCGCTCCGCCCGCCGGCCGCATATCCGGTCCCGGGGGCGGCGGCCTCACCGGGCGGGGGCTGCCGCAGCGCGTGCCGCGGAGTGCGGGCACGAGCGTGCGGCCCGCCGCACCCGCCCCGGTGCCGCCCGTCGACGCCGCCGAACTGCGGCGCAGGCTCGACGGGTTGCAGCGCGGCCTGCGAGCCGGCCGCGCCGACGCCGTACGCGAGAGCGGCGAGCCGCCCGCTGGGCCGCGGGGACACGAAGATCCGGCAGGAACCGTTGAGGAGGCGACCCGTTGAACGCGGTCGGCACGAAGACCGGGGCGCTCAGCCATGAGGCCCGCAGTTTCCAGTGGCTGCTGCAGAATTTCATCGAGGAGGTGCGCGGCATCCACTCGGTCGCCGTGGTCTCCTCGGACGGCCTGCTGCTGCTCGGTTCGGAACCTGACGAGGGATCGGCCGCGCAGGCGGGGCAGAATACAGCGGAGGCGCCCGCGCATCCGGGTCTGGCCGGCCAGAGCCGGCTGGATCTGGCGGCGGTCGTGTCGGGTCTGGCTTCGCTCACCGTGGGCGCGGCCCGGTTGATGGACGGCGGACGGGTCAGGCAGACCACCGTCGCGATGGCGGACGGAGTGCTCGTGGTGATGTCGATCAGCGACGGCTCGCTGCTCGGTGTGCACGCGGCGGCCGACTGCGACATGAGCATCATCGCGTACCACATGGCGCTGTTCGTCGGCCGTGCGGGACACGTGCTGACGCCCGCGCTCCGCAGCGAGTTGCGCCAGGCCACCGGGAGCCGCTGATGTCCTCGATGTCCGCACTACCCCGGCGCGGGGTGCCGCAACGAGGAGCCGACCGCCGGACAGACAGGGTCCGCCCGTACTCTCTGACCGGCGGTCGTACACGGTTCGCCCACGTGCTTCTCGTCGAGACGTTCGTGGCCACCGTGGAAGGCCCGGACGAGCCGTACGCCCCCGCCAGGGGCGGCTGGGCCGAACGCGTCCTGCCCGAACGACGGGCGATCGTGGAGCTGTGCAGGAGAATGCGGTCGGTGGCCGAGATCTCCGCACTGCTCCGGATGCCGCTCGGCGTCGTCCGGGTGCTGCTCAGCGATCTCGCCGACCAGGGAAGAATTCGCGTGTACGGCACCGGGCACGGGTCCGGCAGCCCCGATCGCGCGCTGCTCGAAAGGGTGCTCAGTGGACTACGCAGGCTCTGACCGGCCGGACGGCCTGCAGGACTGGCAGAACGAGCGCGATCGCGCGCCGGTCTCCACCAAGATCGTGGTGGCCGGCGGCTTCGGCGTGGGCAAGACCACCTTCGTGGGCTCGGTGTCCGAGATCACTCCGCTGACCACCGAGGCGGTGATGACCCAGGCCAGCGAGGCGCTCGACGACCTGGCCGCCACCCCCGACAAGGTCACCACGACGGTGGCGATGGACTTCGGCCGGATCACGCTGGAGGAGGACCTGGTCCTCTACGTCTTCGGCACTCCGGGGCAGCAGCGGTTCTGGTTCATGTGGGACGACCTGGTCCGCGGGGCGATAGGCGCGATCGTGCTCGCCGACACCCGCAGGCTCGCGGACTGCTTCCCCGCGCTCGACTACTTCGAGGGCACAGGACTGCCGTACACGGTCGCGGTCAACCAGTTCGAGGGCACCGCCGCCTACACCGGGGACGACGTCCGCGAGGCGCTTGCGGTGCCGTCGCACATCCCCGTGCACATCATCGACGCGCGGCAACGGTCCTCCGTGGTCGAAGCCCTGCTCGCGCTGGTCGCCCACGCGCTCGCGGAGCAGCCTTTCTAGTCAGGACCTATCCGACAGTGATCCGACAGTGATCCGACACCGATCGGCCACCGGTCCGACGTGATCAGACCCGAAGCGGGGTGCAGTGCGCAAGATCCTCATCGTCGGAGCCGGCCAGGCCGGCCTGCAACTGGCCCTCGGCCTCCAGGCCCGCGGTTACGACGTCACGGTCATGTCCAACAGGACCGCCGATGAGATACGTGTCGGCCGCGTCACCTCCACGCAGTGCATGTTCGGCACCGCGCTCGGCCACGAGCAGGCGGACGGCCTGGACTTCTGGTCCGAACAGGCACCGCGAATAACCGGCCTCGGTATATCGGTCGCCGCCGACCAGGACGCCGGTCCCGCCGCCGGCCCCGGCCGCGCCCGCGCCGTCGACTGGCTCGGCCGCCTCGCCGCCCCCGCGCAGTCCGTCGACCAGCGGGTGAAGATGGCCGCGTGGATGGAGACCTTCGCCGAACGCGGCGGCACACTCGTCATCCACGCCGCGACCACCGCCGACCTCGACTACTTCTCGCTCGCCTACGACCTGGTCCTGGTCGCGGCGGGCAAGGGTGAGACCGTCTCCATGTTCCGCCCCGACAAGGCCCGTTCGCCCTACGACACCCCGCAGCGCGCGCTCGCCGTCGCCTATGTCCACGGACTGGAGCCGCGCCCCGAGCAGCCCGAGGTGCCTGCGGTCCGCTGCAATCTGGTGCGCGGCGCCGGCGAACTCATCGTCATCCCGGCCCTGACCACCTCGGGCCACTGCGACATCCTGTTCTGGGAGGGCGTGCCCGGCGGCCCGCTCGACGTCTTCGGCCCGGTCACCGACCCGGCCGAGCACCTGCGCCTGACCCTGGACCTGATGCGCCGCTTCACCCCGTGGGAGTACGAGCGCGCGTCCGCCGTCGAGTTGACCGACGCGCACGCCACCCTCGTCGGCGGACTCACCCCGACCGTACGCGAGCCGATCGGCGAACTCCCCGCGGGCGGCCTGGTGCTGGGCGTCGCCGACGTGGTCGTCGCCAACGACCCGGTCACGGGCCAGGGTTCCAACAACGCGGCCAAATGCGCTGCCAGTTACATGGCGAGCATTGTCGAGCACGGTGAACAGCCCTTCGACCGGCTGTGGATGGAGGCCGCCTTCGAACGCTTCTGGTCGGCGGCCGGCCCGTCCACCCGCTGGACCAACGCGATGCTGGCCCCGCCCGCCGGTCACGTCCGCGACCTGCTCACCGCTGCCGCCACCTCGCCGCGGATCGCCGACCGCATCGCCAACGGCTTCGACGACCCGGCCGACTTCGACCCGTGGTTCTTCGACCGGGAAGCGGCCGACGCGTACCTGGCCGCGGGCTAGGGCCTGTCCTGGCGGCCGGAGAGCTTCACCGGTACGGCAGCGCCCGGCGCCCGCTCGCCCGGTCAGCCCAGCGGTTCCGGCCGGTCGGTCTTCGAAGGGACCGGGCGCGGCTTGTAGTCGGTCAGGGGCTGGGCGCCCAGGTCGGGGCGGACGGCGCCCAGGATCGGGTTCACGGCGATCGGCGAGATCGTCACGACCGCGCCGGTGTGCGGGGCCTGGATGACCAGGCCGTTGCCGATGTAGAGGGCCACATGGGTGGCGCCGGGGAAGTAGACGACCAGGTCGCCGGGCCGCAGCAGCGACAGCGGCACCCGGGGCAGCCGGGCCCACTGCTCCTCCGCGGTGCGCGGGATGGGGACCCCGGCGTGCGCCCAGGCCTGCGAGGTAAGGCCCGAGCAGTCGAAGGACCCGGGTCCCTGCGCGCCCCACACGTAGGGCTTGCCGAGTTGCTGGTAGGCGTAGGCGATCGCCCGGTCGCCGGTCTTCGAAGGCGCCCGCAGCGCTGAGCCGGTGCCGAGCGCCTTGGAGTCGAGGAATTCCTGCTGCGCCTTGTCCGTGCCCTGCTGCTCCAGTGCCTGCAACTCGCTGATCTGCACCCCGCTCAGCCCGGCGAGCAGCGCTTCGACCTGCCGCAGATGCGTCTCGACCTGGGTCTTCTGCGCGGCCTGGCTGTTCTGCGCGACCTGGGCGGCGTCCAGCGCGCGCTGGGCCTGCGCGTTGAGAGCGGTGAGCCGCTGCTCGTCCGCGGTCAGGCCGGCCACGACGTCCTCCTGGTGGCCTACCGCCCGCTGGGCGATGTGCAGCCCGCCGAAGAAGTCCTGCGGGGTCTCGCCGTTCAGCATCGACAGATACGGCGACATGCCGCCTGAGCGGTAGAGCTGGCGGGCCAGTAGCCCGGCCCGGTCCCGGCCCGCGACGACCTTGGTCCGCTGGGCGGCGAGCTGCGCGTCCAGGGCCTCGGCCTTGGCGCGCTCCTGGTCGGCGGTCTCCTTGGCCTTGTTGTACGACTCGGTGGCCGACTCCGTCTGCTGGTAGAGGGACTGGAGCTGGGTCAGCAGGTCGGGCAGCGAGGCCGGGTCGGCGGTGGCGGACGGGGCCGGAACGGCCGGCGCCGCGGGTTTCGCCTTCTTCGGCTTCGCGGGTTTCGTAGGCTTCGTAGGCTTCGCGGGTTTCGTAGGCTTCGCGGGGTCCGCCGGGGGAGCCTGGGCGGCCGGAGGCGCCGGGGCGGACGACGACGGGGCCGGTGGGTACGGGCGGGCCGAGGCCCGCTGGGCGGCGGGCAGCGACAGGGCGGCGGAGGCGAGCAGCGCCCCGCACACGACGGCCGCGCGAAGCCAGGTCCTGGTCGTCCGAGCCACCTGCATCCCCTTTGTCCTCCATGTGACGAGCCCTCAGGATCGTGTCATAGGTTGTCGTATCTACGACAGCAGGACTAGGCAATTCCGCCCAAGAAGGTCACACCGACGAGTGACCGACCGTCCTCGCCCTTCCTCTGCCCGGCGCGGGCGGCACGCAAGCGTACGGCCCGGTCGCCGCCCTCGGGACCGAGCCGTACGCGTTCAGGGGCGCTCCCCGGCGGTCAGCCGAAGTAGCTGTGGAAGTTGTTCGAGAACTCGTTGTTGCCGAACCGGTCCCAGTTCACCGACCAGGTCATCAGGCCGCGCAGCGCGGGCCAGCTGCCGTGGGTGGCGTAGCCGCCGCAGCTCGTCTTCCTGGTCAGGCAGTCGAGCGCCTGGTCCACGGCTGCGGGGGCGGTGTAGCCGTTGCCCGCGTTGGTGGTGGCCGGCAGGCCGATGGCCACCTGGGAGGGGGCCAGGGCCGGGAACATGTTGGCCGTGTTGCCGGCCACCGGGAAGCCGGTGAGCAGCATGTCGGTCATGGCGATGTGGAAGTCCGCGCCGCCCATGGTGTGGTACTGGTTGTCGAGGCCCATGATCGGACCCGAGTTGTAGTCCTGGACGTGCAGCAGCGTCAGATCGTTGCGCATGGCGTAGATCACCGGCAGGTAGGCGCCGGCCCGCGGGTCCTGGCCGCCGAAGGGGCCGGAGCCGTAGAACTGGTAGCCGAGCTGCACGAAGAAGGTCTCGGGCGCCATGGTCAGCACGAAGCCGCTGCCGTAGCGGGCCTTGAGGGTCTTCAGTGCCGAGATCAGGTTGACGATCACCGGGGTTGTCGGGTTCTTGAAGTCGGTGTCGCCGGTGTTCAGCGACAGCGAGTGGCCCTCGAAGTCGATGTCGATCCCGTTCAGGCCCCAGGTGTCGACGATGCCGCTCACCGAGGAGACGAAGGCGTCACGGGCGGCGGCGGTGGTCAGCTGCACCTCGCCGTTGGCGCCGCCGATCGACAGCAGCACCTTCTTGCCCTTGGCCTGCTTGGCCTTGATCGCCGCCTTGAAGTCGGCGTCCGACTCGACCGAGGGGCACTCGGCGACCGGGCAGCGGGTGAAGTGGATGCTGCCCGAGGTCGGCGAGCTGGTCTCGCCGAACGCCAGGTCGATGACGTCCCAGCTGTCGGGTACGTCCGCGAGGCGGGTGTAGCCGGAGCCGTTGGCGAACGTCTCGTGCAGATAGCCGACCAGGGCGTGCGTCGGCAGCCCGCCGGACGGCGGCGGCGACGTCGGGGGAGTGGTGGGAGGAGTGGTCGGGGGTGTCGTGGGAGGCGTGCCGTTCCCGGTGCACGCGGTGCCGTTGAGGGTGAAGGCGGTGGGCGTCGGGTCGGCGGCGCTCCAGGTGCCCTGCACACCGAAGTCGGCGGTGCCGCCGGTGGCGATCGCCGCGTTGTAGCCGGCGTCGGCGGCCCGTACGGCGGCGCCGGTCTGGGTGACGGTGGTGTTCCAGCCCGAGGTGATGTGCTGGTCGCCGGCGTAGGTCCAGGCCAGCTGCCAGCCGTTGACGGCCGGGCCGAGGTTGGTGACCTTGATCTGGGCGGTGAAGCCGCCCGACCACTCGTTGACGGTGTAGTTCACCGAGCAGCCGGACGCCGCTCCGTGGGCGGGCAGCGCCACCAGGGCGGGCAGCACGAGCGCCGCTGCCGCCACCGGCCACAGCCACGGTCTGACGATTAACCGCCGCGAGGATGCGCGCACAGGGACCTCCTGGGCATGTGGGGGGAAGGACGCTCCCGAAAGTGGGGGTGGGAGCGCTCCCACACTATGGAAGCGGGCCTCACCGCTGTCAATGCCCCGCGCACGCCACCGCTGCGACGCCCGGGGTCGGGGCCCCGCCGTACCGCCTTGCCCACCCTTGCTCAGCCCTTGCTGGAGCCCAGCGACAGGCCGGCGATGAACTGCTTCTGCAGCAGGATGTAGACCACCAGGGTCGGTACGGCCGCGATCATCGCCGCCGCCGCGATCAGGTTCTGGTTGCTCACGAACTGGCCCTGCAGATTGGCCAGCGCCGAGGTCACCGGCCGCTTGTCGCCCGACGACATCAGGGTGATGGCCCAGAAGAAGTCGTTGTAGATCCAGGTGGTCAGCAGCGTGGCCAGTGCCGCGAGCGCCGGGCGGCACAGCGGAATGGTCAGCCGCCAGAACCGGGTCCACAGCGACGCGCCGTCCACGAGCGCGGCCTCGTACATCTCCTCGGGGACCGACTTCATGTAGTTGCTGAGCACGAAGACGCAAAAGCCCAGCTGGAAGGCCACGTTGATGGCGATCAGGCCGAAGATCGAGTTGTACATCAGGCCGCTGTCGCTGACGAAGTGCGGCAGCGTGATCTTGAGGTACATCCGGTACAGCGGGGTGATGATCACCTGCTGGGGCAGCAGGTTCCCGGCCGTGAAGAGGATCAGCAGCGCCACGTTGATCTTGACGTTGACCCGGGTCAGCACGAAGGCCACACCCGACGCCAGCGCCAGCACGATGATCACCGCGGGCACCGTGATGAGGACCGAGTTCCAGAAGAAGTGCAGCATGTCCGACTGCGACCAGGCGTCGCTGAAGTTCTTCAGCGTCAGGTGGTGCGGCATCGAGACGTAGCCGTACTTGCGGGTGTCGGAGTACGGCCGGATCGCCACGTACAGCGCGAAGGCGATCGGCAGCAGCCACAGCACGGACGCGACGATCAGGAAGGCCTGGGAGGCGATCTGGCCCCACGGCCGGGTCCTCCTGCGGCCGGGTGCGGACGGCAGCGCCGTCCCCGGCCTGGTGAGGGCTTCGGTCGTCATGAGGATTCCTCCCGGCGGAACGTCTGGTAGAGGAACACCGAGATCGGCACCAGCGAGATGATCAGCAGCACCACACCCAGCGCGGAGCCGAAGCCGACCCGCTGGGTCTCACCGACGATGTTCGAGGTGACCAGCACCGACAGCAGTTCCAGGCCGTTGATGCCCTTGTTGGTGATGTAGACCAGGTCGAAGGCGCGCAGCGACTCGATGACGGTGACCACCATGATGACGATGTTGATCGGCCGCATCACCGGGAAGATCACCCGCCAGAAGGTCTGCCAGGCGTTCGCGCCGTCCACGGTCGCCGCCTCGCGCAGCGTCGGGTCGACGGCCTTGAGGCCGGCCAGGTAGAGCACCATCACATAGCCGGACTGCCGCCAGGTCGCCTCGACCAGCACCGCCCACAGATTCAGATGGGGATTGCCCAGCCAGTCGATGGCGTTGCTGTCGCTGTTGCGCCCGATGACGGTGTTGATCAGCCCGAAGTTCTGCGAGTACATGAACTCCCAGATGATGCCGACCAGCGCGAGCGAGAGCATGACCGGCAGGAACAGGATGCTCTGGTACATCCGGCTGCCGCGGATCCCGCGGTCGATCAGCACTGCGAAGAGCATGCCCAGCGGCGTGGCGATCAGGACGAAGACTGCCAGCCAGATGAGGTTGTGGCGGACCGCGGGCCAGAACTCGGGGTAGATCGTGGCGGCCTGGTGGTAGTTCTGCACCCCGTACCAGCAGCCGTTGTTCAGGATCGACGGGACGTTGGGCTTGCACGTCTGGCTGTGCAGGCTGCCGACGCCGTTCCACTTGGTGAACGACAGCAGGACGGTCCCGATCGCCGGGAACCACACGAAGGCCAGATCGAGCAGCAGCGGTATGCCCAGCAGCACGGCGACCACGATGCGGTCGCGGATGCTGAGCTTGCGCACACCGCGGCGGCGGCGCGGGGCCGGGGCCGGCGTGGCCCCGTCCTGCGCCGCTTCCGCGGTGTCCACCTGGGACGTCGAACTCATGAGGTATAGATCGCCTTCGCCTGGTCCTCGGCGCTCTTCTGGAGCTTCGCGATGTTGCCGGTGCTCGGGTCGTCGATGAACTTCTGCAGGATCGAGATCATGGCGTTGGCCATGGCCGGGTCGGAGTCGCGGTCCATGAACTGCGCGACGGCCTTGCACTTGCCGATCTCGGTGACCGACTTCTTCTGGATCGCGTTGTACGTCGGCACCTGGAGGCCGTTGGCCAGGCCGACGTCCCACTGGTCGGTCTTGAGGTACTCGGCCTCGGCGGGACCGCTGCCGATGTACTCCAGGATCGCCTTGGCCGCATCGGTGTTCTTGGACTTCTTGCTCAGCATGAACCCGTCGGTGGGCGCGTCCATGTAGTCCTGGCCCCACTTGGGGTTGATCGTGGGGAAGGTGAAGAAGTCCAGGTCGGCCAGGTCGGCCTTGTCGGTGACGTACTGCGCGGCGACCTGGTTGGTGCCCTGGAACATCATGCCGGCCTTCTTGGTCTCCAGCGTCTTGGCCGCATCCTGCCAGATCCGGCCGTTCGCGCCGGACTGCGTGTACGGCAGCAGCTCGGCCCAGTGCTGGAAGACCGTGGCGACGCCCTGGTCGGTCCACGGGATCTTGTGGGTCATCAACTTCATGTGGTAGTCGTACCCGTTGATCCGCATGTTGAGGATGTCGAAGGTCCCCAGCGCGGGCCAGCCGTCCTTGTCGGCGAAGGCGATCGGGATCAGGCCGTCGGACTTCATCTGCTTGGCCAGCGCGATGTACTCGTCCCACGTGGTCGGGACGGTGTAGTGGTGCTTGGCGAACTCGCTCTTGTTGTAGAACACCACCCAGGGGTAGTTGTAGAGCGGCACCAGGTACTGGTGGCCGTCGAGGCCGGTGGACAGCTGCTTGGCGGCCGGGCCGAAGTTGCCGCCGATCTTCTCCCAGACGTCGTCGAGCGGCTGGGCCAGGCCCTGCGCGGCGAAGTACTGCATGCGGTAGCCGGCGAACCAGGTGAACAGGTCGTCCGGGGTGCCCTGCAGATAGCTGGTGATGTTCTCCTGGAAGGTGTTGTGGTCGACCGTATTGATCGTCACCTTCACCTTGGAGGACGTGGTGGCCGCGGTGGTGAGCGCCGCGAACGCGGTCTTGGCCGCCGGGTCGGAGTAGTTGGACCCGAAAGTGACCGTGCTGCCGGCCACCGAGCCGGTGGTGCCCGAGCTGCCGGACTTCTTGTCCGACGAGTCCGAGTCGCTGCTGCACGCCGTCAGCAGGCCGCCGGAAACTGCCGCGAGCCCCGCGGCCCCGGCCACGCCCCTGAGCAGATTCCTCCGCGAGGGGGACGGGCTGCTGCCCGCGTCGGTTCCCGACGTCTCGACGTCCGACATGGTGCCTCCATGTGTGTGTGGGCGCTTATTAGGGGACTTGTGGGAGAGCTGAAGGCGAAATGCTGACGGAGCGGGGGCTCTGGCGGGTCTCTAGTGCCGAAGCCTTTTCCAACAGAAGTCACCAAGATGAAACGCCATCGCAACTGCAGGGTAGTTCTACGCCACATGCAGGGGGTCGTCAACGCCCTGATCCTGATGCGTTGCCGGACCGTGATGTCGGCTCGGTGTTGGAACATGTTCGCTTCGGTTGGCATCGGCCGGCTGCACTCGCAACGGCCGCCGTACGCCCCCGGAAGGGCGTACGGCGGCCGTTCGACGTCATGGACGCCCCGGGGGCCGCGAGGGGCGCTGTGCCGCGGTCAGCAGCTCTCCTGCGGCACGGTACGCCCGCCCCGCGGCGGTCACCCGATGAGCAGATCCGCCGTCCTGCTCGCCAGCTGTACACCGCCCTGGCTCAGCGTGACCGTCAGCCGCAGCCGGTCGGCCGTGCAGCCGGCGAGGACGAGGTAGCTGCCCGCGGTCGAGACCTGCGCGTACGGTGCGAAAGTGACCGACCGCGGCAGCGGGTCGATCACCGGGCAGCCGGCCGGGATACCGGTGGAGGTGCCGGACAGGAACCGGCCCACCCAGGTCTCGCTGATTGTCCTGGACTGCCCCGTGCAGTTGGTCGCCGCAAGGGTCGCCGTCGAGGTGCCGCCGGCGGGGACGGACGCGGGGTCGAAGGCCAGGCCGTCGACCCGGACGACGGAGGAGGTGGCGCAGGGAGCGGGGGGAGGGGTGGCCGCCGCTGCGGGGCCGCCTGCCGACACCACCGTGGCGGTGGCGACGGCGGCAGCGGCCGTCACGAGGGCGGAGAGTCTGCGGAGCACATCGGGTCCTCTCTCTCGGCCGGGCGTGCGGGGCCGCCCGGCGGTGACCATGACCGCACCAAGGTGGGACCCGGGAGCGGGCGTTGGCAACGGGCAGTGCCGCGCCGGGCGCGCGCCCAGACCCGAACCGGCCGTACTGCCGCCGGCCGGCCGGAGAGCCGTGACGGCTCATTTACCGGCGGAACATACGCGCGCCATAGGATGGGTGCCGGGTCGTCCGCTGGTCAGGGCGTTACATGACAAGCGGCCGGCCCGTCGGGTCCTGCGGTCCGCACCGCGCCCGGCCGTCGCAGTACGCCGGCCGGTCGGGTCGGGGGCGGCGGGACGCGGCGGCGTACCGTCGAATCCCGGCCGCATCCCGGTGGCTTCCGGCCGGAGCCCGGCTGCGGCGGCATCCGCTGCGGGTCGGAGTGATCATGCCCCGGTACCGTGGTCCGGACCCGTCCCGGCCGATGGCCTGAAAGGCTCCCATGAAAGCTGAGATCGCCGTGTCCGCCGGTGCGCGGCACACCCGGATCCTCGGGGTCGGCGCATACCGCCCGCGCCGGGTCGTCGACAATGCCGAGGTGTGCCGGCACATCGACTCGACGGACGAGTGGATCCGCTCCAGAACCGGCATCGTCACCCGCCGCTGGGCCGGACCCGACGAGACCCTGGGCGTCATGGCGGAACAGGCCGCGAGCAAGGCGATCGCGGCGGCCGGGCTCACCCCCGACGCCATCACCTGCGTGATCGCCGCGACCTTCACGCATCTCAAGCAGACTCCCGCCGTCGCCACCGAGATCGGCCACCGCATCGGCGCCACCGGGGCGGCCGGCTTCGACATCTCGGCAGGCTGTGCCGGCTTCGTGCACGGCCTCACCCTCGCCTCCGACGCGGTACGCGCCCGCGGCGGGCACGTGCTGGTCGTCGGGGTCGAGCGGATGTCCGACATCCTCGACCTGACCGACCGCTCCACCGCGTTCATCTTCGGCGACGGCGCGGGGGCGGTCGTCGTGGGCCCGTCCGACACGCCCGGGATCGGCCCGGTCGTCTGGGGCGCCGACGGCTCGCAGGCCGACGCCATCACGCAGACCGTGCCGTGGGACGCGCTGCGGGACGCCCCGGACCAGCCCTTCCCCGCGCTGCGGCAGGACGGCCAGCGGGTCTTCCGCTGGGCGGTCTACGAGATGTCCAAGGTCGCCGTCCAGGCGCTCGACGCGGCGGGCGTCGCCGCCGACGACCTCGACGCCTTCATCCCGCACCAGGCGAACGAGCGGATCATCGACTCCATGACCCGCTCCATGGGCCTGCCCGCCCGGGTCGCGGTCGCCAAGGACATCGTCACCACCGGCAACACCTCGGGTGCCTCCATCCCGCTCGCGATGGAGTCGCTGCTCGCCTCGGGGCGGGCCGTCGCCGGCGACACCGCCCTGCTGCTCGGGTACGGCTCCGGCCTGTCCTACGCGGCACTCGTCGCCACGCTGCCCTGACCCGGGAGGCCGCCGCTGCCCCGGGCGGGCCGCGGCGGCCCGCCCGGGACCCTGGCGTCAGCCGCCCGTGCCGACCACGTCGAGCGCGGCGGCCAGCCGCGGCGCGGTGAAGTCCCGCACCCAGGCGAGCTGCTCGCCCCCGGTGCTCCGCGGCACCACCTCGACCAGCATGATCAGGTACAGATAGCTGCGGTAGAGGGCCAGCCTGACCCGGGCTGCGGCGTCGAAGTCCGTACGCCCGCCCGCCGCGCCGTAGCCGGCGAGGAAGGCCGGATCGTCCTCGGCGTCGCCGGTCATGAGCGACAGCGACGCGAAGTCCGCCAGCGGGTCGCCCCAGAACATCCGCTCCCCGTCGATGAGGCCGCCGACCGTACGCGCCCCCGGCGGCCCGTCCAGCAGCACATTGCCGGGCCACAGGTCGAAGTGGACGAGCGCGGGCTCGGCCACCTCCTCCAGCGCCGCGGCGCCGCCCGCGAGGGCGGACCGTATCGCGCCGAGCGGCCGCGGCAGCCAGGAGCCGAAGTCCGCGGCATCGGCCAGCACGGCACCGGTCATCGCGGCGAAGGCCGGCGCCCAGCGGTCGGCGAGCGGGGCCACGCGCTGCGCCGGATAGCCGAAGCCCGGCCCCCGCACGGTGTGCAGCCGGGCCACCAGACCGCCCAATTCCCGGTGCAGCCGGTCGCGTTCCTCCGCCGCCATGGCCCCGGCGGCCTCGGACCACGGCACTCCCGGCGCGTACGTCATCAGCAGGAAGGGCGCCGCGCCCGCGTCCTCGGCCCACTCGGTGTGCACCATCCGCGGCGCCGGCACCCCCACCGCGGCGGCCGACTCGTAGAACAAAGCCTCGCCGCAGAGCAGTTCGGCCTCGTACCGCAGCCGCGGGGTGCCGGACGGCGGCGGGACCTTCAGGACCAGCCGGGTGCCGTCGGTGAGCGCGACGCTGTGCAGGGCGTTGTACGACCCGCCGGACAGCGCGGTCCGCCCGGCGACCCGGGACGCCCCGACCCCGGCCCGCGCCAGCAGCCCGTCCACCGTCTCGTCGCCCACCGTGTGTACCGCCATCGGTCCTCCGTCGCTCCCGCGGTCCGGGCCGCCACCGGGGCCGATCCGCCCCGCCCGCCGGCACCACGTATACCGTCCCGGCCTGCGACGGCGACACCCACTTCCGCGGGCAGCCGGTCGCGGCAAGGGACCGCCCTACGCGGTGAGCGCGCCCCAGCCGAGCGCGCCCGCGGCGGCCGCCGCGTACAGCCACAACCCGATCAGCACGGCCCGCCGCTGCCTGGCCGCGGGCCACCCCGTACGCGACACCGCCCAGGCCAGTGCGGGCAGCACCAGCACCGCGTGCAGGGTCACCCCGTGCAGCGGTTTGAGCATGCCCGTCGAGTGGTACGCCGCCTGCTGGTGGCCGGTCCTGGTGTCGGCCACCCCGCGGGCGATCATCGCGGCGCCCGACAGCAGCCCGACGACCAGCAGCGCGAACCCGGCCCGCAGTGCCAGCGGCATCCCCGCGGGTCCGGCGGGCTCGGCCCGGAAGGCGGCCACCGCGAAGGTGCCGAGCACCGCCACCAGCAGGGCGCCGCCGGCCGCGAGCGACATCGCGACGGCGGTGTTCGCCGGCGTCTCCATGTTGAAGTGCGAGGGCACCCCGCGCCACGCCTGCACCGTGATCCCGGCGACCTCCAGGACGCAGTCCGCGGTGAACAGCGCCAGCAGCACGGCCCGGGTGCGGGCCGGTATCCGGACGTACGACGTCACCCAGGCGACGGCGATCAGCGTCAGGCCGAACGACACCCCGAAGGTGAAGGGCTTGCGCCAGGACACCGGCCCGTCCCAGGGGCCGCCGTCCACGAAGAAGACCCCCAGATGGAAGAGCCCGGACACGACAAGCGCGGCGCCGACCGCGCAGGCCGCCCGCTCGGCGGGCCGCGCCGCGCGGGCGGCCCCTGCGGCGGCGGGCGCCACCGTACTGATGGCGGACATGGACGGCTCCCGACTCCTCGTCACCCGGGCGCCACGCCCGGGTGGAACGCGCCCACGCTAGGGTCCGCCGGCCGCCCGCCGCGTCGTCGCGGGGAAGGCCGCGGGACTGCGCCCGGCGCAGTACGTACACCCGCGAGGGTGCCGCGGCTGCGGCGGGCGGGTGCTTCTCGCACGGCGGGCGATTGGTACGCGCGCCGGTCGGACAAACAGCTCACCGGAAGATCCGGACAGCGCGGAGGGACCGGGATGAGCCAGCAGACGACCGAGCCGCGGCCTGGCGACGGGACCGCGGACCCCGCCGACAGCGCGAGTCGGCCCGGCAGGAGGCGACGGCGCCGGCTGCTGCCGTGGAAGCACCGGCGCGACCTCGCCCCCGAGCAGCTCCGCCGCCGCAAAATGGTCACCCGCGGCCTCACCGGGGTCTGTCTGGTCTGCGTCGGCACGGCCGGCTGGTCCGTCGGCCAGGCACTGACCTACCCGGGCAAGGACAGCACCGCGGCCCGCCTCGCCGAATGGGCCCGCGACCACGAACTCGGCTTCGTGGTCGACAAGCTGGAGGACATGCAGTATTCGATGAACCCGCCGAAGGTCGGCGGCACCCTGTCCACCGACGCGCTGGCCCGAATGAAGGCCACCCAGGGCGCCGTCCCCACCCCCGCGC
>NZ_JAJSYW010000183.1:0-14773 GCF_036815005.1 Streptomyces sp. IBSBF 2435
GCTCCGGAGCGGGGCCGGGGATCGGGCCGGAGGGCTTGGACGGGGTCACTTCGCCATTGTCCCGCGTGCTTGCACTTTGGCAACAGTGTTGCCAAAGTGGGGCCCATGAGCGTTCCCGGCACCGCCCCCCTTCGCGTCGCCCTGGTCGGCTACGGCCCGGCCGGCTCCTTCTTCCATGCCCCGCTGATCGCCGCGACCCCGGGCCTCGCCCTGGACACCATCGTCACCGGCAACAGCGACCGCCGCGCCCAGGCGCGCTCCGAGCATCCGGGAGTGGCCTTCGCCGACACCGCCGACGAGCTGTGGGCGCGGGCCGGCGAACTCGACCTGGTCGTCCTCGCCTCCCCCAACCGCACGCACGTGCCGCTGGCGACCGCCGCGCTCCAGGCCGGGCTGCCGGTCGTCGTCGACAAGCCGCTGGCCGCCACCGCCGCCGAGGCGCGCGAGCTGGCCGCGCTCGCCGAACAGCGGGACCTGCTGCTCAGCGTCTTCCAGAACCGCCGCTGGGACAGCGACTTCCGCACCCTGCGCGCCCTGCTGGAGCGCCGCGAACTGGGCGAGGTCCACCGCTTCGAGTCCCGTTTCGAGCGGTGGCGCCCGCAGCCCAAGGGCGGCTGGCGCGAGTCCGGCGACCCGGCCGAGATCGGCGGGCTGCGCTACGACCTCGGCAGCCACCTGGTCGACCAGGCCCTGACGCTCTTCGGCCCGGCGCGGCTGGTCTACGCCGAGTCCGACGTCCGCAGGCCGGGCGCCGCCGCGGACGACGACGACTTCATCGCGCTCACGCACGTCAGCGGGGTCCGCTCGCATCTGTGGATGAGCGCCACCACGGCCCGGCTCGGGCCGCGCTTCCGGGTGCTCGGCAGCACCGGCGGCTACGTCACCTACGGCCTCGATCCGCAGGAGGCCGCCCTCCGCGAAGGCCTGCGGCCCGGCGAGGGTGCCGCGTGGGGCGCGGAGCCGGAGTCCGCGTGGGGTACGGCGGGCACGGACGAGAACGTACGGCCGGTCCCCTCGCTGCCCGGGGACTACCCCGCCTTCTACGCGGCCGTGGGGACCGCCCTGCGCGAGGGGACGCCCCCGCCGGTCACCGCGCTTGAGGCGGCGGCCGCGATCGAGGTCATCGAGGCCGCCGGGGAGTCCGCGCGTACCGGTCAGGCGGTGGCCCTGTGAGCACCGGCCTGGCGGCCGAGCTGGCCGAACAGGAAGCGGCGCTGGTCCTGCCCCGCTTCACCAATGACGATGCCTGGCGGCTGGGGTGCCTGCTGGTCGACCTCGCCCGCGAGCGGGGCGCCGCGGTCACGGTGGACATCCGCCGGGGTGGGCAGCAGCTCTTCCACTGCGCCCTGGAGGGCACGTCCCCTGACAATGACGCGTGGCTGGAGCGGAAGGGGCGGGTCGTACTGCGGTACGGCACGTCGTCGCTCGCGGTCGGCGAGCGGTTCCGTGCCAAGGGCACGACGTTCGAGGAGGCGTCCTTCCTCGACCCCGCGCTCTACGCCGCGCACGGCGGGGCGTTCCCGCTCCGCGTCGCGGGGGTCGGCGTGGTCGGGGTCGTGGCCGTCTCCGGCCTCCCCCAGACCGAGGACCACGCCCTGGTCGTGACGGCTCTGACCCGGTTCCTCTCCTGACGGAGTTCCCCGCGCCCCTGCGGGGCCCGACCTCCGGCGCAGAGGGCAGGCGAGCCTTTCAGGGGCGCGGGGAACCGCGCGCGCAGCCACCGCGGCGGAAAGAAGCAACGCCACCGCAAGTGGCGCCCCCGGGGGCGCGGGGAACCACGCGACAGGCCATGACGAACCGTCGTGTGGACACGGACCGCACCGCCCCTGGGGCGCGGGGAACCGCGCGCCCACCCCGGGGGCGCGGCCGGCAAGCACGCCACCGCAAGCGGCAACCCCTACGCCGACGCGAAGACCTGGCGCTGGCGGCCCAGCCCGTCGATGGCCAGCTCGACCACGTCCCCGGGGGAAAGATACGGCTTGGGCTCGGGCTGCCCGAGAGCCACCCCGGCAGGGGTCCCCGTGTTGATCACGTCCCCGGGATACAGCGTCATGAAGTGGCTGAGGTAGCGGACCACCTCCGCGACCGGGAAGATCTGGTCGCGGCTGGACCCGTCCTGCCGCAACTCACCGTTGACCCACAGCCGCAGGCTCAGCGCCTGCGGGTCGGGGACCTCGTCCGCGGTGACGAGCCACGGCCCGAGCGGGTTGAAGGTCTCGCAGTTCTTGCCCTTGTCCCACTGCCCGCCGCGCTCGATCTGGTACTCCCGCTCGGAGACGTCGTGCGCGACGGCGTAACCCGCGACCGCCGCGAGCGCCTCCTCGTGCGTGGCCGCGTACCGCAGCTCGCGGCCGATGACGACGGCGAGTTCGACCTCCCAGTCGGTCTTCCGGCTGCCGCGCGGCACCAGCACCGTGTCGGCGGGGCCGACCACCGTGTCGGGGGCCTTCATGAACACGACCGGCTCGCCGGGCGCCTCCGCGCCGGTCTCGGCCGCGTGGTCGTGGTAGTTGAGCCCGATGCAGACGATCTTGCCGATCCGGGTGAGGGGCGGCCCGACCCGCAGCCCCGCGTCGAGCGCCGGCAGGGAGCCGGTGTCGGCGGCGGCGATCCGCGCCATGGCGCCCTCGTCGGCGAGGAGTGCCCCGTCGATGTCGGCGACGAGCCCGCTCAGGTCCCGTACGACGCCGTCCTGGTCGAGCAGGGCGGGGCGCTCCGCCCCGGCGGGGCCGACTCGCAGCAGTTTCACGGTGGTACTCCGTACGTCAGTGATCCGCGGCGGACGGACCACGGATGTCATCGGATGTCTGTCCGATCCTCCAATCGCGGCCCCGCCACGCGCAAGCCCTGTTCACCACGTGGACGCGGCATTTCCGAAGCCCCAGGGCGACGGACTCGCACCCCAGAGATCGGAGCGGCATCCCGGTCAGCCGCCCGCGATCCGCGACAGCGTGAAGATCAGCAGGCCGACCAGCGCGCCGACGACCGTGCCGTTGATCCGGATGAACTGCAGGTCACGGCCGACGTGCGCCTCGATCTTCCGCGACGTCTGCTCGGCGTCCCAGCCGGCCACCGTCTCGCTGATCAGCGAGGTGATCTGGTCGCGGTAGGTGGTGACCAGATACGTGGCCGCGTCCTCCAGCCAGCTGTCGACCTTCGCCTGGAGGCGGGTGTCGGTGGCCATCCGCCCGCCCAGGGCGAGCAGCGACGACCGGGTGCGCAGCCGCAGCTCGCTGCGCTCGTCCTCGGCGGCGGCCACCATCATCGCCCGTACCGAACCCCACACCGAGGCGATCAGCTCCTGCACCTCGGGGCGGGCCAGCAGGTCGTTCTTGAGGCGTTCGACGCGCTGCCGGGTGTCGGGGTCGGACTGCAGCTCGGCGGCGAAGTCACCGAGGAAGCGGTCGACGGCGTCGCGCGCCGGGTGCTCGGGCGAGTCCCGCATCTCGGTGACGAAGCGCAGCAGCTCCTTGTAGACCCGCTCGCCGACCTTGCGGTCCACGAACCGCGGGGTCCAGCCGGGCGCGCCGCCCTGGACGGCGTCCATCACCGAGCTGCCGTGCTCGACCAGCCAGTCGTGGGCGCGTACGCACACCAGGTCCACCAGCCGGCGGTGCCCGCCGTCGGCGACGATCCGCTCCAGCAGCTTGCCGAGCCCGGGGGCGACCTCCTGGGACGCGGCCCGCCGGGTGATCGCCTCGCTGACGACAGCCTGCACATCGGAGTCGCGCAGCACGGTCAGCAGTCCGCGCAGCGCGGCGGCGGCCTGCTCGGTCACCCGGTCGGCGTTGGCGGGCTCGGCCACCCAGCCGCCCAGCCGCGAGCCGATGCCGACCGCGCGCAGCCGGGTGCGTACCACTTCGGCGGACAGGAAGTTCTCCCCCACGAAGTCGCCGAGGCTGGCGCCCAGCGCGTCCTTCTTGGTCGGGATGATCGCGGTGTGCGGGATGGGCAGGCCCAGCGGGCGGCGGAAGAGCGCGGTCACCGCGAACCAGTCCGCCATCGCGCCGACCATGCCCGCCTCCGCGGCAGCCGCCACATAGGCCGCCCACGCGCCGTCGCCCCGCGAGTCCGCCCACTTGGCCAGCGCGTAGACCACCGTGGCGACAGCCAGGAAGCCGGTCGCGATCAGCTTCATCCGGCGCACCCCGCGGCGCCGCTCGGCGTCGGGGTCGACCACCCCGGCCGCCGGCCCGCCCGTAGGCCCCGCGTCCCCCGTGCTCACCTGCTTCACCCGCATGTCCACCTGCGTATTGTTGCCCTCGTTGCCAGTCTTGGAACGTACGGCGGGCTCCCGGTGTCCCCGGTGGCGCCGATTCCCTTTCCCGCGGGCAGGAGCGGCACCGGCATGACAGCGCGGCACACGGCGGATACGGCAGGTACGGCGGGCACGGCGGGCGGCGACACCGGCGGGCTGCCCGCCTACGCCGAGCGGTTCGAGGCGCCGGAAGGCTATCTGGACTTCGCCCGCTACGGCCCTCCGTCGCACGACGTGCTGGCCGCCACCGCCGACGCGCTGGGCCGCTCGGCGCGCGCCGACCACACCACCGTCAACGACCTGATGCGCGCCGATCTGCGCGCCCGGCAGTCCGCGGGCCGGCTGGCGGGCACCGACGCCGAGCACACCGTGCTGCTGCCCAACGCCTCCACCGGGCTCTTCCAGGCCGCCTTCGGCATCCCGTCCGGCACCGTCCTCGTACCGGTCTCGGACTTCCCCGCCAACCACTACCCATGGCGCCGGGCCGCCGCCGCGGGCCTGGCCGTGCCGCGCTGGCTGCCGGGCGACGCGCACGGCTGGACCACGGCCGACACCGTACGGGCGGCGCTCACCGACGACGTCGTGGCCGTCTCGCTCAGCGCCGTCGACTTCCGCACCGGCTACCGCGCCGACCTGGCCGCCGTACGCGACGTCATCGGCCCTGACCGGCTGCTCGTGGTCGACGCCATCCAGGGCTTCGGCATCGCCGACCTGCCCTGGCAGGCCGCCGACGTCGTCGTCACCGGCGGCCAGAAATGGCTGCGGGCCAGCTGGTCGACCGGCTTCGCCGCCCTGTCCGACCGGGCGCTGGAACGCCTCGCGCCCACCCTGACCGGCTGGACCGGCGTGGACGAGGTCGCCCTCTTCGACGACCGGGAGCACCCGCCGGCCGCCGGCGCGGGGCGGCTGAGCATCACCAACCTCAGCCCGGTCAACGCGGCGGCCTTCGCCGCGGCCCTGGCCATCGTCGAGGAGACCGGCGTGGCCGCGATCGAGGCCGGGATCCGGGTCCTGGTGGACCACCTCATCGACGCCGTACGCGAGGGCGGCGGCGAGATCCTGTCCGCGACAGCGCCGGAGAGCAGGGCCGGCATCGTCTCCTTCCGGCTGCCGGGCACCGACGCCGCGGCCGTCGCCGAGGCGCTGCACGCCCACGGGGTGACCCCCACGGTCCGCCCCGACTCCGTCCGGCTCTCCCCGCACGCCTCCACCCCGCTCGCCGCGGTGGACCGGGTCCGCGCCGCCCTGGCCTCGTTGCGCCGACCTGCCACGGCCTCTGCGGTGTGCTAAACAGGGAGTAACCAAAGGGGCATTTTGCAGCAGCTCAAGCAGCTCAAGCTCGGAATCATGTCGCAGACGCGCAAGGAGAACGAGCACCGTCTGCCGGTCCACCCCGCGCATTTCGACCGTATCGACGAGGATCTGCGCCGGAACATCTTCCTCCAGACCGGTTACGGGGAACATTTCGGCGTCCGGGACAGCCTGCTGGAACCACTGGTCGGCGGTTTCCGCTCCCGCGCCGATCTCATCGCGGAATGCGATGTCATCCTGCTCGCCAAACCGCTGCACGAGGACCTCGCGGAACTGCGCGAGGGACAGGTGCTCTGGGGCTGGCCGCACTGCGTGCAGGACGAGAAGGTCACGCAGGCCGCGATCGACCGCCGGCTGACCCTGATCGCCTTCGAGGCGATGAACCACTGGGGCCGGGGCGGCACCTTCAACCTGCACGTCTTCCACAAGAACAACGAACTCGCGGGTTATTCGTCAGTGCTGCACGCGATGCAGCTGACCGGTTCCACCGGCGACTACGGGCGGCGGCTGCGCGCGGCCGTCATCGGCTTCGGCGCGACCGCCCGCGGCGCGGTGACCGCGCTCAGCGCGCTGGGCGTGCACGACGTGGACGTACTGACCGCCCGCGGGGTGACCGCGGTGAGTTCGCCGATCCACTCGGCCCGCATCGTCCACTTCGACCACGACGAGGCCGACGACACGCTCGACCCGCGGCGCAGCGTCGCCCTCACCGAGGACGGGCCCGTACCGCTGTCCGGATTCCTCGCCGATCACGACATCATCGTCAACTGCGTGCTCCAGGACACCGACGCGCCGCTGATGTTCCTGATAAACGACGACCTCCCGGTACTCACGCCCGGCACGTTGATCATCGATGTCTCGTGCGACGAGGGCATGGGCTTCGAGTGGGCCAGGCCGACGACTTTCACCGACCCGATGTTCACCGTCGGCGACAATGTGCACTACTACGGCGTCGACCACAGCCCCTCCTATCTGTGGAATTCCGCCACCTGGGAGAACAGCGAGGCGCTGATCCCGTATCTGCGGCCGGTACTCGAAGGCCCGGCCGGCTGGGACGGCGACGAGACCGTACGGCGGGCGATCGAGATCCGCGGCGGCACCGTACAGAATCCGAAAGTGCTCGCCTTCCAGCACCGCGAGGCGCAATACCCGCATCCCCATGTGACAGGCCCGCAGACGGCGGCTTGACCCTGACGTGCGGGTCAGGGGTTAGCTTCACCGGGCCGTAGCGGGGGGGGGGGCCGCGCCGCGGGCGGCCCCCCCCCCCCCCCCCCCCCCCCCCCCCCCCCCCCCACCGATCCCAGGCCCAGGAGTCCGCACATGGCCACAGCTCCGTCCCCCGCCGGCCTGCCCGGCACCGCCCGCGAAGTCCGGCTCACCGCGCTGCCCGCGGGGCTGCCCGCCCGGGAGCACTTCGCCGTCGTCGAGGTACCGCTGCCCGCGCCCGCGCCGGACCAGGTCGTCGTCAGGAACCGCCACTTCCTGGTCTTCGCCGCGCTGTGCAGCCTGATCGGCGGCGCCGAGGGGCTGCCGCTGCCCGCGCTCAAGGCGGGCGACACGCTCTTCGGCCCGGCCATCGGCGAGGTGGTGGCCGCGCCCGACGGCAGCGCGCTGCGCCCGGGCGACCTGGTCCACCACTGGCTCGGCTGGCGGGACTACGCGGTCGTCCCGGCCGCCGGGTGCACCCCGCTGGACGGCACGCTGCCCGACCCGGTCGCGCACCTCGCCCCGGGCTCGGCCGCCTACGGCGCGCTGACCCGGTACGCCGGCATCCGCGCGGGCGACACCGTCCTGGTCACCGGGGCGGCGGGCGCGGTGGGCTCACTGGCCGGGCAGATCGCCCGGCTGCTCGGCGCCGGGCGGGTCATCGGCAGCACCGGCTCACCGGCGAAGGCCGAGCGGCTGGTCTCCGAACTGGGTTACGACGCGGTCGTCCTGCGCGGCGCGGACCGCCCCTTCGCCGAGCAGCTCGCCGAGGCGGCGCCCGACGGCATCGACGTACTGCTGGACAACGTCGCGGGCGAGCAACTGGTCGCCGCCCTCGGCGCGGCCCGGCAGGGCGCCCGTTTCGCCCTGGTCGGTACGCTGTCCGGCCAGCTCTCGCAGACGCGCGGCGGCGGCGCGCCGGTGGAGATCGACGCCTTCCGGCTGATCCTGCGCGGTATCTCGCTGCGCGGCTACACCGGCGCGGACCACCCCGAGGTGGACGGCGAATGGACCGCCCGCCTCGGCGGATGGCTGCGGTCCGGGGCGATCCGCCTGCCGTACACCGCGGTCGCGGGCCTCGACAACGCACCGCAGGCCTTCGAGGACTTGCTCGGCGGCAGGCACTTCGGCACTGTGGTCGTGGAACCGTAGCGGAACGGGGTGGCACGATGCGGATCGGCGAGGCGGCGGCTGCGGCCGGCACGACACCGAGGGCGCTGCGCTTCTACGAGCAGCGCGGACTCCTGCCGCCGCCGGCCCGCACCGCGTCCGGGCAGCGCGAATACGCAGCCGCTGAGGTGGCCAGGATTCGGGTCATCCGGGAGCTGCTGGGCCTCGGCCTGACCGTGGAGGACCTGCGCGAGTGCGCCGACCGGTTGCACCTGCTGGCGGAGGGGGCCCGCCCGCGCTGCGCTCCGGCGGCGCCGTCCGGGGGCATCGTGGGGAGGCGGCTCGCGTCCCTCGACGCGGAGATCTCCCGTCTCACCGATCTCCGCAACGCCCTCGCGGGCCGAGCAGCCCCCTGACCCCGGGCGCCCCGGGGATGCCCCGTGCGGTGACCTGCCGCCCGCGCCCCGGTGGTGGGCCGGTCGCGCAGTTCCCCGCCCTCCTTGGGCGCTCGTCCTCTGCGGCAGGGGGAGCCTCTGGCACGAGCGCATCCTCTGCGCAGGAGGAACCGAGCCCCGCAGGGGCGCAGGGGGACTTCGCGGCCAGCCCCCGCCTGGCCGGAGGCGACAGGCCACCGCAAGCGGCAACCCCTCAGGGCGCGGGGGACCGTCGGAGCGTAAATGCACCGCGCGGAGCGGCTAGCCGAGTTCCAGGCTCGTCGTCGCCCAGACCGCCTCGGCGCGAGCGTACGGCTCGGGGCCTGAGTACATGCGGGTGCAGCGGAAGGACTCGGTCAGGCCGCGGGACGTGGCCAGGAGGGTCGCCGCCGGGTGGTGGTCGGGAACGTCGATCGAGACGTCGGCGTCGGCCGGCACCCCGAGGACGAGCGCGTCGAAGAGGGCCGCGGCGCCCTCGGGACTGTCGGCGAACAGCGGCCCGATACGCAGGCCGTCGTGGGCCGGGCGGATGACGCCGTAGCCGGTGACATGCCCGTTGGCGTCCAGCAGGACCCGCGCGGTGTGGTCCTCCGCGGTGAGCCACCTGCTCAGGAAGGCGTGCCGCTCCGCGGGAAAGCACCCGCTGTCGTACGCGCTGATCGCGTCGAGGTGATACGGCGTCACCGACCCCACCGTGCCCGCCCCGGCGGAGGGCTCGGCGGCCCGGGGGCGCCCGGTGTGGCGGACGTTGTCGTAGGCCGCGGTGAAGCCGGACCGCTCGTACAGGCCCCGCTGCGCGGGCACCGCGTCGAGGCCGACGACCCGGCCCTTGGCGTGCGGCAGCGCGGCGTTCCACGTGGCCATGCCCAGGCCGGTGCCGCGGTGCTCGGGGTGCACCAGGTAGTGGCCGAGGAAGGCGAAGTCCGGCGAGTAGGCCACGACCGAGACGGCCGAGACGATCCGGCCGTCGAGCCTGCCGACCAGGAAGCCGGCCGGATCCGTGTGGCGGAAGCACTCCGCGTCGCCCCGGCCGGGGTTCCAGCCCTCGGCCACGGCCCACTCCACGATCTCGTCCCAGTCCGCCGCTGTCGCCTCGGCGACGGTGAAGTCCTCCGGCACGTGAACTCCCTTGTCTCGGTTCCCGGGTCGCCCGGACGGGCGATCCGGTACGGACGGTTCCGGGGATGTTACGCCGCCCCGTACATCCGGGCGATGACATCTTCGATCGCGGGTTCACGGACCGACAGGTCCACCAGCGGGTGGCTCGCGGCGAGCGCGGTCACCAGTGGCGCCGCGCTCTCGCCCGCCGGAAAGGCCAGCCACTGGCGCGGCCCCTCGCTGCGCACCCAGCGTGCGCCCGGCACATCGACGGGCGGCAGTACGCGGGCGAAGTCCACGACCAGGGTGCGTTCGGACTCGCCGACCGCGTGCAGCCCGTCGAGGCCGCCGTCGTACATCAGCCGGCCGTGGTCGATGACCATCACCCGGCTGCACAGCGTCTCGATGTCGGTCAGGTCATGGGTCGTGAGCAGCACGGTGGTGCCGCGTTCGGCGTTGACGGTCCGCAGGAAGTCGCGGACCTTGGCCTTGCTGACGACGTCGAGCCCGATCGTCGGCTCGTCCAGGTACAGCACCTCGGGGTCGTGCAGCAGCGCCGCCGCGATGTCGCCGCGCATCCGCTGCCCGAGCGAGAGCTGGCGCACCGGCACGTCGAGCAGCGGCCCGAGGTCGAGCAGGTCGACGCAGGCCGCCAGGTTGCGGGCGTACCGCGCGTCCTCGATGCGGTACATCCTGCGGACCAGCTGGTAGGAGTCGCGCAGCGGCAGGTCCCACCACAAGGTGGTGCGCTGGCCGAAGACGACACCGATCCTGCGGGCCAGCCGGGCGCGTTCGCGGGTCGGGTCGATGCCCGCGACCCGCACCCGGCCGCCGCTGGGGTTGAGGATGCCGGTGAGCATCTTGATGGTGGTGGACTTGCCGGCGCCGTTCGGGCCGATGTAGCCGACCATCTCGCCGGGCGGCACGGTGAAGGAGATGCCGTCGACCGCCCTGACCTGGTGGCGCTCCCGGCGCAGCGTGCCGGCCACCTTGCGGCGTACGTCGAAGACCTTCTCCACACCGTCGAGGGCGATCATCGGTTCCGCGGACGGGTTCACATGACTCAGCTCCCGGTACTGCGGTAGGAACGGATGCCCGCGCGCCACGCGAGGCCGGCCAGCGCGCAGCACAGCACGGCCACCGCGGGCGACAGGAAGTCCACCCAGCCGGGCAGGCCGAGCGGGTCGGGCCTGCCGAGGATGCGCAGCGCGGGCAGCCAGTTGACGAAGGCCAGCGGTACGACGAAGGTGACGCCCCGCACCAGCTCGCGGGAGAACAGCCCCGGCGGGTACTGGAGCATGGTGTTGCCGCCGTAGGTGACGGAGCTCTGGACCTCGGCGGCGTCGCCCGCCCAGAACTGGAAGGCGGCGCCCGCGACGAAGACCGCGCAGAAGATCGCCGCCCCGGCCAGCAGCGTCGCCGGCAGCAGCATGACTTTCAGCGGCGTCCAGTCCAGGTCGAGCCGCAGCAGCGCCCAGCCCAGCACCATGCCGCCCTGGAGGATCCGGCCGAGCCTGCGCAGCGCGAACCGGTCGGCGGCGACCTGGGCCAGCACCGGCACCGGGCGCAGCAGCAGCGTGTCGAAGGTGCCGTCCCTGACCCGGCGGCCCAGCCGGTCCATGGAGCCCATCAGCAGGTCGGCGAGCCCGAAGGACGTGCTGGCGGTGCCGTAGAGGAAGGCGACCTCGGGGAGGGTGAAGCCGCCCAGCGCGTGGATGTGCGAGAACATCAGCACGATCGTGACGAAGTCCAGCCCGGTCGCGGCGAAATTGCCCAGCGCGGTCATCACGAAGGACGTGCGGTACGCCATCGTGGACCGCATCCACATCGCGACGACCAGCCCGTAGGCGCGGACGCTCTCGGCGACCGGCCCGGGTGTCCTGGCGCCCGCGCCCGGCGCGACGGCCCGCGGCTCAGCCTCAGCCACCCTGGACCACCACCCGGCGGGCCGCGACCGCCTGGAGCAGCCGCCCCGCGGCCAGCAGCGCCGCGGCCCAGCCCGCCTGGAAGGCCAGCGCGAGCAGCGCGCCGGTGCCGCGGTGCTGCCCGAGCAGCACGTCGGCGGGCACCTGGAGCATCGCCGACCACGGCAGCGCGCGGGCGATCCCGCCGAGCGCGCCGGGGAAGACGTTCAGCGGCAGCGTCATCCCGGAGAAGAACAGCCCGGTGATCCACGCTGCCTGGGCGACCCCGGTCCCGTCCAGCAGCCAGAACGCGCACAGCGCCACCAGGAAGCGGACCGCGAAGCTCACCACCACCCCCAGCAGCACGGACACGGCGAACAGCGCCCAGCTCAGCGCGGACGACGGCAGCGCCAGGTCGAAGACCAGCGCCCCGCACACCAGCGGCAGCACCCCGCGGCCCAGCAGGTGGAAGCCGGCCCTGCCCAGGTCCGCGGCCAGCCACCAGCCCTGGAGGTCGGCCGGCCGGTAGAGGTCGACCGCGATGTCGCCCGACCTGATCCGCTCCATCAGCTCGTCCTCGAAGCCGCCGCCCATCAGCGCCATCGTGACCAGCAGGCCCTGCCCGATCCACACATACGTCAGCGCCTGCGCCTCGGTGTAGCCGCCCAGGTGCGGGCGCTGGTTCCACAGCGCGATATAGCTGTACGAAATGATCAGGCCGAAAACCGTGTTGGTGAAAACACCCGCCGCGGTGGCCACGCGATACGTCGCATAGCGCCGGAAGCCGCGGACCACGACGGCACCGTAGAAGCCGCCCATTCCCCCCGCCTCTCCGCCGGAAAACATCAGGAATCACCGGAGCGCACCGGAAAACACCGAACCGTGCCGGGATACACCGGAACACGCCGGAGCCCAGCGCCCGGACCGCCCGGCACACAAGCGTCCGAGCCTAGTGCGCGCCGAGCCGCGGCTTCCACCGGTTTTCCGCCCGCCGGTGAAGGGCGGCGCGCCCCACCGGTGACGGGCAGCTCGGGCCCACCGGTGACGGGCGGCTCGGGCCGGCCGGGGACCGGCGGCGCGCCGTCACACCTGTCACAGCCCTGTCACGGATGCGTGCCGCCCGATCCGGACCGCCGGATGATGCGGCACTGTGGGATGAGGCCACTCATGGGGTGTACGTACATGTACGGGTACGTCCATGCCGATCGGCCCAGGTTTTTCCGCCGCGGACCCAACCCCGGCGGCGGATGAGGAGTCCCTACAGATATGAGCGACGCGCACTACGGGACGGCGGGCGGCTCCGGCGGGCGGCCCCGCAGGACCGGCCTGCGGCGGCTGCTGCCCACCTGGCGGGTGATCACCGGCATGGTGCTCACCGGCCTCGTGCTGCTGATCGGCGCCTTCTTCCTCGGCTACGCCCTGGTGTCCATCCCCGACGCCAATGCGGCGGCCGTCGCGCAGAGCAACGTCTACTACTACGCCGACGGCAAGACCGAGCTGGCCCGCGACGGCGCCGTCAACCGGCAGAACGTGTCGCTGGCCGAGGTCGCCAGGACCGCCCAGCACGCGGTGCTCTCCGCCGAGGACCGCAACTTCTACCACGAGAGCGCGGTCAGCCCGAAGGCGATGCTGCGGGCCGCCTGGAACACCGCGTCCGGCAAGGGCAGGCAGTCCGGTTCCACCATCACCCAGCAGTATGTGAAGAACTACTACCTGAACCAGAACCAGACCGCGTCCCGCAAGGTCAAGGAATTCTTCATCGCGATCAAACTCGATCGCAACGAGTCCAAGGACGAAATCCTTGAGGGCTATCTCAACAGCAGCTACTACGGGCGCAACGCGTACGGAATCCAGGCCGCCGCACAGGCCTATTTCACCAAGGACGCCGCGCACCTGACCACGGCGGAGGGCGCGTACCTCGCCACCCTGCTCAACGCACCCAGCGAGTACGACCTGTCCGCTCACCCGGAAAACGCGCCGGCGGCCAAGGGGCGCTGGAATTACGTGCTCGACGGCATGGTCAAGGAAGGCTGGCTCACCGCCTCCGAGCGCAATGCCACCGCCTTCCCCGCCATCGGCAAGCCCAAGCCGATCGCCAGCAAGGCCGGCCAGCGCGGCTACATCATCGAGGCCGTCAACCAGTACCTCGACGACCACCACATCGTGGACTCCGACTCCCTGCGGCTCGGCGGCTACCGCATCGTCACCAGCATCCAGAAGCCCAAGGAGGACGCCTTCGTCACGGCCGCACAGGCCAACGTCTACGACAAGCTCGGCCACAACGCCGCCGACAAGTACGTCCGGGCCGGCGGGGCCTCGATCGACCCGGCCACCGGTGACGTCGTCGCCCTCTACGGCGGCATCGACTACACCAAGCAGTACGTCAGCAGCGCCACCAACGCGACGTATCCGCCGGGCTCCACCTTCAAGCCGGTGATCCTCACCGCCGCCCTCCAGCACGCGTCCAGGACCCAGGACGACGACCTCATCACCCCGACCACCGTCTACGACGGCGAGAACAAGCGTCCCGTCGTCGGCCCCGACGGCCCGGTGGGCTACGCGCCGGAGAACGAGGACCGGAAGTCCTACGGCCGGATCAACGTCACCCGGGCGATGGACAAGTCCGTCAACGCGGTCTACGCGCAGATGGCGCAGGACGTCGGCACCCAGAAGGTCATAGACACCGCCCGCGACCTGGGCATGCCCGACGACGTCAAGATCCCCACCACCCCCGCGATGGCACTCGGCTCCTTCGGCGCCAGCCCGCTGGACATGGCGCAGGTCTACGCCACGCTCGCCAACCACGGCCGGCAGATCCCGTACACGGTGGTGCTCAAGGTCACCAGGGACGGCAACGACCTGCCGCTGCCCAAGCGGGAGCCGCAGCAGTCCGTGCCGCGCGCCGCCGCGGACACCACCACGTCGGTACTGCGCAGCGTCGTGGAGAGCTCGGGCGCCACCGCCGTCGTCGCCCAGGACTCCGGCTGGCCCTCGGCCGCAAAGACCGGCACCGCGGACAACGACATCGCCGCCTGGTTCGCCGGCTACACCCCGAAGCTGGCGACCGTCGTCGCCGTGCTCGGCATGGACCCCGACACCGGCGGCCAGAAGAAGCTCTACGGCTCCATGGACCAGTCGCGGATCAACGGCGGCGGCCCGCCCGGCGACGTCTGGGCGGCCTATACGGCGGCGGCGCTGCACAACGTGGCGGTCCAGGACTTCGACCTCGACGTGGACAAGGACGACCTGCCCCCGTCCGCGTCCGCCACCGACGACCCGTCGCCGACCGACACGGGCACCTCGGAGCCGCCCAGCAGCGGCCCCCCGCCGAGCAGCGAGGCACCGCCCAGCGGCCCGCCGAGCACCCCGCCGACCAGGCGGCCGACCGGCCCGACGTCCGAGCCGCCAAGGCCCCGGAACCGAAGGCCTCAGCCTCCCGGACCCGCTATCCG
>NZ_JAJSYW010000184.1:0-14547 GCF_036815005.1 Streptomyces sp. IBSBF 2435
GTCCGGGTGGCGGAATGGCAGACGCGCTAGCTTGAGGTGCTAGTGCCCTTTATCGGGCGTGGGGGTTCAAGTCCCCCCTCGGACACCACCAGAAAACCCCTGCGAGCAGGGGTTTTCTGTTGTCCGGCCCGGCGTCGGTGCCGCGGTCCGGCTCCACGCCACAGACGTCCAGGCCCTTCACGATGCTCTCGCCGCCGACGGCCACACGATCGTCTCCGCTCCGATCGGCGCCCCCTTCGGCCGGACCTTCACCCTCGCCGCACCCGACGGCTGCCACGTCACGCCGCACGGCCGCGCCTGACAGGCCGAACGCCACCGGACGGTCACCGGCCCCCGCGGACCGCGACGGCGTGCAACGGCCCTGCACCGGGTGCGCCGTCCCCCCTCGGACGCAGCAGAGGCCCCCGGCGAGCCGGGGGTGGCGACGGCGTGCCCACCGACAAGGAGCGCGCCGACCAGCTCAAGGGCCTGGCGACCCCGCCGCCGGACAGCTCGGGCGGCTTCGACGTCAAGCCCTCGCACCTGTACTGCACCTCCTACCGGGTGCGCGACGAGCAGTTCACGTACAACAGCGCCGCCGAGACCCTGATGGACGCCCTGTCGGGTCATGAGCGCATGGAGGTGCAGCCGCCCGACCCGTACAGCGTCGGCGGCTGGCCGGCCCGGCTCGCCGACGAGGTCAGCGCGGACCGGTGATCTCCGGCCCGTGGAGTGTGCCGAGCGGTTGTCCGGGGCCGGATCAGGGCAGTTCCGGCCGCCCGCCGACCACCGCCACCGCGGCGGCGCCCGCCCGGCAGCCCGCCGCCAGTGCGTCGGCGAGGGGGGCGCCCGCCAGCCGGGCCGCGAGCAGCCCGCCGGTGAAGGCGTCGCCCGCGCCGGTGCTGTCGACCGCGGTGGCCGCCACCGCGGTCGTACGGGCGGTGACACGTCCGCCGTACGCGGCCAGCGCGCCGCCCGCGCCCAGTGTCACGACCACCGTGCCGCCGCGGCGGCTCAACTCGGCCGCGGCGGCGGCCGGTTCGTCCGCGCCGGACAGCAGCGCGGCCTCGGCGGCGTTGGGCAGCAGCAGGTCGGTGCCCGACACGAGGCCGAGGAAGCGCGGCACACCGAGGCCGCGCAGGAAGCCCGCCGACGCCGGATCGACGCTCACCGGCAGACCGCGGGCACGGGCGGCCCCGCCGACCACGGCGGCCAGCTCGCGGCCCGGGTCGCAGAAGAACAGATAGCCGGACAGGTGGACACGGCCGACCCCGTCGAGCAGCGCCTCGTCCCAGTCGGCCGGGCCGAGCCGGAAGGCGGCGCCGCTGTCCGTGACCAGGGTGCGTTCCGCGGCGGCGTCGACCAGTGCGATCACCACTGCCGTGGGCTGCTCCCGGTCCACCCGCAGGACCGCCTCGACGCCCGCCGCCGCCAGGGCCGTACGGTGCCAGGCGGCGGAGTCCGCGCCCGCCCTGGCCAGCAGCCGTACGCCCCCGGGCGCTCCCTGGCGCGCCGCCCAGCACGCCACGTTCGCGCCCGCGCCGCCGGGCAGCACCGCGATACGGGCCGCCGTGTCGGTGTCCGCGGCCAGCGGCTCGGTGTGCCGGGCCACCACGTCGGTCACGACGTCGCCGACCACCAGCAGCCCGCGGCCCGCCCCGCTCACGGCCGCCGCGACCAGGCGACGGCTATCTCCCCGGCCAGCGCCACATTGCCGCGGACCGCGGCGAGATTCGCCTCAAGCGAGGCGCCCTCGGTGTGCTCGGTCAGATACGCCAGCAGGAAGGGTGTGATCGCCTGCCCGGTGACCCCCTCGCGGTCCACCGCCGCCAGCGCCTCCGCGAGAACCCGGTCGTGCAGGCCGCGGTCCAGCTGGCTCCCGGCCGGGACCGGGTTGGCGACGATCAGCGCCGACTCGTGTCCGCCGAGCGCGTCCTGGCCGCGCATCACCGCGGCCACCTCCCGCGCGTCCCGCACCGTCCAGTCCACCGGCTCGCCGGAGTCGGTCAGATAGAAGCCGGGGAAGCGGTCGGTACGGAAGCCGAGCACGCCGACGCCCAGGGTTTCGAGGCGCTGGAGCGTCGCGGGGACGTCCAGGATCGACTTCACGCCCGCGCACACCACGGTGATCCGGGTACGGGCCAGCAGCGGCAGGTCGGCCGACTCGTCCTGGACGTCCCCCCAGCCGCGGTGCACCCCGCCGAGGCCCCCGGTGCCGAACACCCGGATGCCCGCGCGGGCCGCCAGGAAGGCCGTGCCCGACACCGTCGTCGCCCCGCTCACGCCGGCCGCCATCGCCGGCGCCAGGTCGCGGAAGCCGAGCTTGCGCATGTCCGGGTCCCGGGCGACCCGCTCGACCTCGCCCTCGGTCAGCCCGACTCGGGGCACACCGTCGATCACCGCGACGGGGGCCGGTACGGCGCCCGCCTTCCTGACGATCTCCTCCAGCTCCTGGGCGACCCGCAGGTTGCGCGGCCGGGGGAGGCCGTGCGCGATGATCGTCGACTCCAGCGCCACGATGGGCCGGCGCCGGCCGAGGGCTTCCGCGACCTCGGGCGAGGTCACGATCCCGGCCGGGCCCTGTTCCGCACCACGTTTTTCCATGCCCCCTACCTGGCGCTTTCCGGGTGGCCCCAAACATCTCCCGTGCGGGGCTTGCGGGGGCTGTGGCCCCCGGGTCCGCTGTGCGCCTGGCGCGCGGCCCTGGGCGGGTGCCCCCTGCGGTGCGTGCTTGTCCGCGGCGCCGCGGCGGCTTGTCGCGCTGTTCCCCGCGCCTCTGGGCGGCGCCGTCCGACGCGGCGGGGGCGAACCGTGTCCGGGGCGATTTGGTGTGGGCGGGGGGAAGCCGTAGAGTGGGGTTCACCGACGCGGGGTGGAGCAGCTCGGTAGCTCGCTGGGCTCATAACCCAGAGGTCGCAGGTTCAAATCCTGTCCCCGCTACCAATGGGAAGGACCCGGTGCCATCAGGCACCGGGTCCTTCGCTGTGCTCGGGGTCAGTGGCGCCGCTGCTTGGGGCGCCGATCGACCGGCGGGTAGGGCGGAACGTCGCGGCCCGGCTGATAGCGCGCCCCCTGCCGCATGTGCCGGACGACGATCACGCAGTCCGCCGCCGCTATCGCGGCGATCACCGCGCAGAGCGCCGCCCAGCCGGGCTGGGCGAAGAGCGCGAAGCCGATGGCCGCCCCGATTCCCCAGACCACCCCGCACACGGCGAGTCCGAGCCGCAGCCGCAGTGGGCTGCGGGCCTGTGTCGGTTCGTATCCGGTTCTGCGCATCAGGCGGCTCCCTCTCCCTTCCAGCATCCACCCTGGGCGGGCCGGACGAAACCGCTGCGGAAGGGCCCCGCGCGGTCAGGCCGCCGGGCCGGAGTCGCGGAGCACCTGGTCGAGCACCGCGGCCCACTGGCGGACGATACGGCCGCGCCGGACCGAGTCGTCGCTGAGCAGATTCGCCAGGCCCAGTCCGCGCGCCATGTCCAGGGTCGCCTGTACGGTCTCGCGCACCCCGGGCCGCGACTCGTCGGCGCCGAGGAAGTCGACGGCCAGGCGGTGCGCCTCGCGGCCGATCCGGGCTTCGAGCGCGGTCACCCCGGGCCGCAGCCGCTCCTCCGCGGTGGCCGCCGTCCACAGGTGCAGCGCCGCCCGGAAGAGCGGCCCGGTGTGCACGGCCACCAGCATGTCGACCACCGCGTACGTGCGGCCGGGGCCTTCGCGGGGCAGCGCGCGGGCATGCTCGCGCACCGCGGTCAGCCACTGTTCCGCCATGTGCGCGATGGCCGCGGTGAAGAGTTCCTCACGGGTGGGGAAGTGGTGCTGCGCGGCGCCCCTGGAGACCCCGGCGCGGGCGCAGACGACCGCGACCGTACTGCCCGACCAGCCGTGTTCCGCCAGGCAGGAGACCGCCGCCTCCAGGATGCGCAGCCGGGTGGCGCGGCTGCGGTCCTGCTTGGGGAAGCGGTCGGCGGCCGGGGTCACAGCGCCCATGGCGGGTCCCGGCGCTCCAGCGCGGCCCTGATGCCCTCGGCGGCCTCCGCCGACTCGAAGAGCCGGCCGCTCTGCTCCTGCCGGGCGGACGCCTCGGCGGCGATCCGCTTCCTGAGCAGGGCAGTCGTGATCTCCTTGGACGCCGCGAGCCCCTGCGGCGAGGACGCCCGCAGTCCGGCCAGGATGCCGTCGAGCGCGGTGTCCCAGGCGGTGACCAGGCCGATCCTGACCGCCTCCGCGGTATCGAAGGGCTCCCCGGTGAGCAGATAGCGCTCCGCGGCCCGCCGGTCGGTCCGCGCCAGCACCGGGATGGAGGCCACGGACGCGGCCAGCCCGAGGCGTACCTCGGTGAAGGCGAAGGTGGCCGCGCTGCCGGCCACCGCGATGTCGCAGGCCGCGAGCAGGCCGAGGCCGCCCGCCCGCACGTGCCCGTCGGCCCGCGCCACCACCGGCTTGGACAAGGTGGCGATCCGCTCGATCAGGCCGACCAGCAGGCCCGGACCGCGGCGGATGCCGTCGGCCTTGAGGTCGGCGCCCGAGCAGAAGGTGCCGCCGGTGTGGGTGAGCAGCACGGCCCTGACGCCCGGGTCGGCGTCCGCGGTGTCCAGGACGTCGGTCAGCTCGGCGATCAGCGCGGCGGACAGGGCGTTGCGGTTGTGCGGGGAGTCCAGGGTGAGGACGGTGATGGCGCGGTCGGTGGCTCGGCGCACCAGAGGCGCGGTGGTCACGGCGGATCCCTTCACGTCGGGCGGCGGCGGTGCCCGCCTGCGGTCTTTTCCGCGGGCGGGCGGTCAGTATGGACCAGGCCGGTCAGTACGACTTCGGCAGCCCCAGGCTGTGGTGCGAGACGAAGTTGAGGATCATCTCCCGGCTGACCGGCGCGATCCGGCCCACCCGCGAGGCGGTGAGCAGCGAGGCGAGGCCGTACTCACTGGTCAGGCCGTTGCCGCCGAGGGTGTGCACGGCCTGGTCGACGGCCTTCGCGCCCGCTTCCGCCGCCGCGTACTTGGCCATGTTCGCGGCCTCTCCCGCGCCCATGTCGTCGCCGGCGTCGTAGAGGTACGCGGCCTTCTGCATCATCAGCCGGGCCAGCTCCAGCTCGATGTGGGCCTGCGCCAGCGGGTGGGCGATGGCCTGGTGGCTGCCGATCGGCGCGGACCACACCTCGCGGGTACGGGCGTAGTCCACGGCGCGGTCGAGGGCGTAGCGGCCCATGCCGACGGAGAAGGCGGCGGTCATGATCCGCTCGGGATTGAGCCCGGCGAAGAGCTGGAGCAGGCCCGCGTCCTCGTCGCCGACCAAGGCGTCGGCAGGCAGCGCCACATCGTCCAGGAAGAGCTGGAACTGCTTCTCGGGCGCGGACAGTTCCATGTCGATCTGCCGGAAGTCGAAGCCGGGGGTCTCCCGGTCGACGAGGAAGAGGCACGGCTTGAGCCGGCCGGTGCGGGCGTCCTCGGTGCGGCCGACGATCAAGGTGGCGTCGGCGATGTCGACGCCGGAGACGAAGACCTTGCGGCCGGTCAGCAGCCAGCCGCCGGTGCCGGGGTCGCGGCGGGCGGTGGTGGTGATGCGGTGCGAGTTGGAGCCCGCGTCCGGCTCGGTGATGCCGAACGCGATACGCAGCGAGCCGTCCGCGAGCCCCGGCAGCCAGCGCCGCCGCTGCGCGTCGGTGCCGAATCTGGCGATGACCGTGCCGCAGATGGCGGGGGAGACGATGAGCAGCAGCAGCGGACAGCCCGCCGCGCCCAACTCCTCCAGCACGATGGACAGTTCGGCGAGCCCGCCGCCTCCGCCGCCGTGCTCCGCGGGCAGGTTGACGCCGAGGTAGCCCAGGCCGCCCGCCTCCTGCCACAGCTCGTCGGTCTGCTTGCCCGCCTTGACGGCCGCGGTGAAGTAGCCGCGGCCGTAGCGGCGGCCGAGCGCGCCGACGGCCTTGCGCAGGGCGCGCCGCTCCTCGGTCTCCAGCAGGGCGCTGTCGAAGGTGCTGCGGACGGTGCTCATGGTCCTGTCTCCTCCTTGACGACGGCGAGTACGGCGCCGAGTTCGACCTGGCGGCCCACGTCGGCGGTGAGTTCGAGCAGTGTCCCCGCGGCCGGGGCGGCGATCACGTGCTCCATCTTCATCGCCTCAAGCCACAGCAGCGGCTGCCCCGCCTCGACCCGGTCGCCGGGGCCGAACCCGGCGGTCCTGACGACGGTGCCGGGTATCGGCGCCCGCAGCGAGCCGGGCGCGGCGGACTGCCCGGGGTCGGGGAAACGCGGCAGGACGGTGAAGGCGGCGGACCCGAACGGCGAGTCCACGAAGGTCCGTTCCGGGTGCGCGGCGACCTCGAACGTCCGCCGGACACCGTCGATCTCCAGTGCCACCCGGTCGGCCGCGGCGCTCACCAGCCGGACACCGTCGAAGCCCTCGGCGCTCAGGCCGTCCCGGTCCAGCCGGTAGCGGATGTCGTACGCCCGCCCGCCCGGCTCGCTCACGAAGCGCTTCAGCTGCGGCTGCGACGGGACGTTCCGCCAGCCGCCCAGGCGTACCGGTACCGGCGCCCCGGCCGCCCCCGTACGCCGGGCCGCGTCCGCGAGCGCCACGGCCAGCGCGGCGAAGCGCTCGGCGTCCCCGGGACCGGAGCCGGAGCCGTCGGAGCCGGAGGTGAGGCCGAGGTCGGCGGCATGGCGTTCGAGGAAGGCCGTGTCGAGCCGCGCGGCGGCGAAGTCCGGGTGCCGCAGCGCCCGGACCAGCAGGTCCCGGTTGGTGGCCGGGCCGTGCAGCCGGGCCCGCTCCAGGGCGTGCGCGAGCCGCCGTACGGCCTCGGCGCGGGTCGGCGCCCAGGCGATCAGCTTGGCCAGCATCGGGTCGTAGTGCACCCCGATCCGCTCCCCGCCGGTCACCCCGGAATCCAGCCGCAGCCCCGCCTCGCGCCCCGGCGGCACCGAGAAGTGCGCGTCCACGCCCGGCACGTCGAGCCGGTGCAGCGCGCCCGGCTGCGGCTGCCAGCCGCGCGCCGGATCCTCCGCGCACAGCCGGGCCTCCACCGCGTGCCCGCGCGGCAGCGGCGGGTCCTGCGGCAGGGCGGTGCCCTCGGCGATCCGGATCTGCCAGGCCACCAGATCGAGCCCGGTGACGCACTCGGTGACCGGATGCTCCACCTGGAGACGGGTGTTCATCTCCAGGAAGTACGGGCGGCCGTCCGCCGAGACCAGGAATTCGGCGGTGCCCGCGCCCCGGTAGCCGATCGAGCCGGCCGCGCGCACCGCCGCCTCGTGCAGTGCGGTACGCAGCTCGCCGGTCAGGCCGGGTGCAGGAGTCTCCTCGATCACCTTCTGGTGCCGCCGTTGCAGCGAGCAGTCCCGCTCACCGAGCACCCACACCGTGCCGTGCGCGTCGGCGAGCAGTTGCACCTCGACATGCCGGGCGCCCTCCACATACGGCTCGACGAAGACCTCGCCGTCACCGAACGCCGCTGCGGCCTCGGCCCGCGCCGCCGCCAACTCCCCTTCCAGGGACGCCACGTCGCGGACCACCCGCATCCCGCGCCCGCCGCCGCCCGCCGCCGCCTTCACCAGCAGCGGCAGATCCGCCGCCGTCACCGCCGCCGGGTCGAGCGCGGCGAAGACCGGCACACCGGCCGCGGCCATCAGCTCCTTCGCCCGGGTCTTGGACCCCATCGCCTCGACCGCGGCGGCCGGCGGACCGATCCACACCAGCCCCGCCGCCGTCACCGCCCGCGCGAAGTCCGCGTTCTCCGAGAGGAAGCCGTAGCCCGGGTGCACGGCGTCGGCGCCCGCCGACAGGGCCGCGGCCACCAGCAGATCCGCCCGCAGATACGTGTCCGCGGGCGCGTCGCCGGGCAGCCGTACGGCGGCGTCCGCCTCGACGACGTGCGCGGCGGCAGCGTCGGCGTCGGAATGCACCGCGACCGTGGCGATGCCCAGCTCGCGGCAGGTGCGGAACACCCGCCGGGCGATCTCGCCCCGGTTGGCCACCAGTACAGAACCGATCGGCGTGCCCATCGGCCCGCCCCCTCCCCATCACCGACGGACGCCCGTCGCCTGTGGACACCCCGTCACATACGGAAGACCCCGAAACCGCCGCGCGCACCCTCCACCGGCGCCCCGTGCACGGCCGACAGGCACAGGCCGAGCACCGTACGGGTGTCGCGCGGGTCGATCACACCGTCGTCGTAGAGCCGCCCCGACAGGAACATCGGCAGCGACTCCGCCTCGATCTGCTGCTCCACCGCGGCCCGCAGCCCGGCGTCCGCGTCCTCGTCGTACGGCAGCCCGCGTGCCGCCGCGGACTGCCGGGCGACGATCGACAGCACACCGGCGAGCTGACTCGGCCCCATCACCGCGGACTTGGCGCTCGGCCAGGAGAACAGGAAGCGCGGCTCGAAGGCCCGCCCGCACATCCCGTAGTGCCCGGCACCGTAACTGGCGCCCATCAGCACCGAGATGTGCGGGACCCGCGAGTTGGACACCGCGTTGATCATCATCGCGCCGTGCTTGATGATGCCGCCCTGCTCGTACTGCTTGCCGACCATGTAGCCGGTGGTGTTGTGCAGGAACAGCAGCGGAATGTCGCGCTGGTTGGCCAACTGGATGAACTGCGCGGCCTTCTGCGACTCGGCGCTGAACAGCACGCCCTGCGCGTTGGCCAGGATGCCCACCGGATAGCCGTGCACCTCGGCCCAGCCGGTCGCCAGACTCGGCCCGTACAGCGGCTTGAACTCGTCGAAGGCCGAGCCGTCCGCGATCCGTACGACCACCTCGCGCGGGTCGAACGGGGTGCGCAGATCGCCCGGCACGATGCCCAGCAGGTCCGCCGCGTCGAAGAGCGGCGGCGCAGGGTCGGGGCGCGGACCGGGCCCGGGCTTGCGGAGGTTGAGCCGGGCGACCACCCGGCGGGCGGTACGCAGCGCGTCCGGCTCGTCCAGCGCGAAGTGGTCGGCGAGGCCGGAGATCCTGGCGTGCATGTCGGCGCCGCCCAGCGACTCGTCGTCGCTCTCCTCGCCGGTGGCCATCTTCACCAGCGGCGGGCCGCCGAGGAAGACCTTCGCGCGCTCCTTGACCATGATCACGTGGTCCGACATCCCCGGGATGTAGGCGCCGCCCGCGGTCGAATTGCCGAAGACCACCGCGATCGTCGGGACGCCGGCCGCCGACAGCCGGGTCAGATCGCGGAAGAGGGCGCCGCCCGGGATGAAGATCTCCTTCTGGCTGGGCAGATCGGCGCCGCCGGACTCCACCAGGCTCACCACCGGCAGCCGGTTGGCGAAGGCTATCTCGTTGGCCCGCAGCGCCTTCTTCAGCGTCCACGGATTGCTCGAACCGCCGCGCACGGTCGGGTCGTTGGCGGTCACCACGCATTCGGTGCCCTCGATCACCCCGATCCCGGTGACCAGGGACGCGCCGGTGGCGAAGTCGCTGCCCCATGCGGCGAGCGGGGACAGCTCCAGGAAGGGCGTGTCCGGGTCGAGCAGCAGCTCGATACGCTCCCGGGCCAGCAGTTTGCCGCGGGCGCGGTGCCGGTCCTGGTACTTCCGCCCGCCGCCCGCCAGCGCGTCGGTGTGCGCCGCGGCCAGCTCGGCGAGGCGGGCGGTCATCGCGGCGGCGCGCTCGGCGAAGTCCGGGCCGCCGGTGTCGAGGGCGGTCATCGGTCCGCCCCCTTCGACGGCGACCGGTTGCCGCCCGGCGGCCCCGCGAAGGCCTGCGCCACCGACAGCCATGCGTCGGCATCGGGGCCTTCCGCCCGTACGGCCACGTCGTCGCGGTGCCTGCGGCGTACCGCGAGCAGGCAGAAGTCCAGTGCGGGCCCGGTCACCCGCTGGCCGGCGTCCGCCGGGCCGAAGGTCCACAACGTGCCGTCGGGAGCGGTCAGTTCGACCCGGAACTCCTCGGCGGGCGCGGGCCGTCCGTGCACCGCGAAGGCGAAGTCCCGTGCGCGTACGCCGATCCGGGCGACATGCCACAGCCGGGCGGTCGGCTCCCGCCGCACCCCGAGCGTGTCCGCGATGTCCTCGCCGTGCGCCCAGGTCTCCATCAGCCGGCCCGTCGCCATCGACGCGGTGCTCATCGGCGGCCCGTACCACCCGAAGCGGGCGCCGGGCGGCTGCGCCGCGAGCACCTCCCACAACCGGGCGCGGCCCGCACGCCACTGCGCCAGCAGTTCGCCGGGCGGCAGCCAGGCGCCCTGCTCGGCGCCCTCGTCGACGTATGTGCCGAAGCGCGCCGCGGCGGACGCGCTCTCGCGGGTGAAGGCGTCCGGGTCGGTGACCGCCAGCAGGGCGCGGGCGTCGGTCCAGGCCAGGTGGGCGATCTGGTGCGCGATCGTCCAGCCCTCGGCCGGGGTCGGCCGCGCCCACGCGTCGGGCTCCAGCCCGGCCACGAGGGTGTCGAGCCCTGCGGTCTCGGCAGCCAGGTCGTCCAGGACGGGCGTTTGCATGGGCGGCGCTCCCCGCGTAGGCGTGGGACGAGCGTGGCAGGGCGGCTTGAATCATTCAAGCCCGCACGCTTGATTTTCGGCTCCTCCGCGCTCGGCGGGCCCCCTCGTCGCGGGCCGGGCCCCGCGCCCCCGGAGTTGCCGCTTGCGGTGGGCTTCGCACCTGCGGTGCGTCGTGGCCGGCCGCGCAGTTCCCCGCGCTCCTCGGGGTGGTGGCTGTCCGTTTCCACGCGACGGTTCGTCGTGGCTTGTCGCGCAGTTCCTCGCGCCCCTGGATGGCGTGCCCTCTGGCGCGGAGGGAGCTGGACGCGGCCCGTCACGGGCTTGGGAATTGCGCGCGCAATCAGAATGGCTGAAAAGGAGCGACGCCACCGCAAGCGGCAACCACCCGGGGGCGCGGGGAACTGCGCGACGAGCCCCCACCGGCCGCGCGGGCGTACCGCCACCGCAAGCGGCACCCCCCGTGGGCCAGCCACGGCGCCGGGGCAGGCGTACCGCCAGCCACCGCGAGTGGCACCCTCCGCCGGGGGCCGGGGCGTACCGCCACCGCGAGTGGCGGTCTCCGGGCTCGGCCGCGCCGGCGGGCGGGCGTACCGCCGAGGCAGAAGAGCACTCCGCAGGAGGTGGGTGCGCCGCCGCGGCGGGGGAGGGTCAGGACTTGGCGCGCCGCGCGAGAAGAGTGGCGCGCTTGGTGTCGAAGCGCACCGCCTGATCGTTCAGGCCGGCCATGAAGGCGCCCAGTTCTTCCTGGGCCTGGAGACCCTCGGGGCCCAGGCCCGAGACCTCCAGCACCTTGAGATGGCGCAGCACCGGCTGCAGTACATCGTCGTGGTGGATCCGCAGGTTGTAGATCCCGCCGATGGCCATCCGCGCAGCGGCCCGCTCGAAGCCGGGCATGCCGTGGCCCGGCATGCGGAAGGCGACGACGACGTCGCGGATCGCCCGCATCGCCAGGTCGGGCGCGATCTCCAGCGAAGCGGCCAGCAGATTGCGGTAGAAGACCATGTGCAGGTTCTCGTCGTTGGCGATCCTGGCCAGCATCCGGTCGCACACCGGGTCGCCTGACTCGCGGCCGGTGTTGCGGTGCGAGACCCGGGTGGCCAGCTCCTGGAAGGCCACGTAGGCCACCGAGTGCAGCATGCTGTGCCGGTGGTCGTGCTCGAAGCCCTCCGACATGTGCATCATGCGGAAGCGCTCCAGCTCGACCGGGTCGACCGCCCTGCTGGTGAGCAGGTAGTCGCGCATCACGATCGCGTGCCTGCCCTCCTCGGCGGTCCACCGGTGGACCCACGTGCCCCAGGCGCCGTCCCGGCCGAAGATCGTGGCGATCTCGTGGTGGTAGCTGGGCAGGTTGTCCTCGGTGAGCAGGTTGACCACCAGCGCTATCCGGCCGACCGCCGAGACCTTGGACTGGTCGGGCGCCCACGCCTCGCCCTCCATGACGCCGTCGAAGTTGCGGCCGTCGCTCCACGGAACGTACTCGTGCGGCATCCATTCCTTGGCCACCCCCAGGTGCCGGTTGAGCTCGCGCTCGACCACCTCTTCCAGCGCGTAGAGCAGCGCCGAGTCGCTCCAGACGTCGGGGCGTGCGAGGTGGGGCGAGGTAACGGTCACGGGAGCTCCTGGGGACGGGAGGGACGGACGTAAACGGGGTTCGGCGTGGAAGGCCGAAAAAGAATGTGCGACCTACGCTTTCGTAAGTTACGCAACCGTAGGTTAAGGCGGCGTAAGGAGGCAACCCGTGTGCCCACCTGCGGCGCGCGCGGGCGGGCGGCGGCCGGCGGCTGCGGCGTCGCCGGAGGTGCCGGCAGCCGATAGGATCCTTGGCCTGATGAGTGCCACTCTCGTAGCCAGGAATCTCGCCGCAGGGCACGGCGACCGCGCGCTGTTCACGGGCCTCGACCTGGTGGTCGCGCCCGGTGACGTCGTGGGTCTCGTCGGTGCCAACGGCGCGGGGAAGTCGACGCTGCTGCGGCTGCTCGCCGGTCTCGACACCCCGGAGGACGGCACCCTGCGGCTCAGCCCGGCCACCGCCACCGTGGGCCATCTGCCGCAGGAGCCCGACCGCACGGACGACGGCGAGACCGTACGGGACTTCCTGGCCCGCAGGACCGGCGTCGCGGCGGCGCAGCAGGCGCTGGACGCGGCCACCCAGGGCCTGGTGGACGGGGCGCCGGGCGCGGACGACGCCTACGCGGTGAGCCTGGAGCGCTGGCTCTCGCTGGGCGGTGCCGACCTGGACGAACGGGCCGAGGAGGCCACCGCGTCGCTGGGCCTGGGCATCAGCCTCGACCAGGAGATGTACGCGCTGTCCGGCGGCCAGGCCGCCCGCGCCGGACTCGCCTCGCTGCTGCTCAGCCGCTACGACATCTTCCTGCTCGACGAGCCGACCAACGACCTCGACCTCGACGGCCTGGAGCGCCTGGAGAGATTCGTCACCGGGCTGCGCGCCGGCACCGTCCTGGTCAGCCACGACAGGGAATTCCTCACCCGCACCGCCAACCGGGTGGTGGAGCTGGACCTGGCCCAGCAGCAGGTCGCGGTCTTCGGCGGCGGCTACGCCTCGTACCTGGAGGAGCGTGCCACCGCCCGCCGGCACGCCAGGGAGGAGTACGACGAGTACGCCGACACCAAGGCGGGCCTTGAGGCCAGGGCGCGCATGCAGCGCGGCTGGATGGACAAGGGCACCCGCAACGCGCTGCGCAAGGCCCCCGACAACGACAAGATCGCCCGCAGAGCGCGGGCCGAGGGCGCCGAGAAGCAGGCGGCCAAGGCCCGGCAGACCGACCGGATGATCGAGCGGCTCGACAAGGTCGAGGAGCCGCGCAAGGAGTGGGACCTGCGGATGGAGATCGCCGCGGCGCCCCGGGCCGGCGCGGTGGTGGCCACCTTGAACGGCGCCGGGGTCCGCCGCGGGGACTTCCGCTTCGGCGCGGTGGACCTCCAGATCGACTGGGCCGACCGGGTCGCGATCACCGGCGCCAACGGCTCGGGCAAGTCCACCCTTCTGGCCGCGCTGCTCGGCCGGCTCCCGCTGGACGAGGGCAGCAGCACGCTCGGCCCCGGTGTGCTGGTCGGCGAGGTCGACCAGGCCCGCGGCCTCTTCCGCGGCGGGGAGCCGCTGCTCGACGCCTTCCGCGGCCCCGCCCCCGACCTGGACCCGGCCGAGATCCGCACCCTGCTGGCGAAGTTCGGCCTCAAGGCCGGCCATGTGCTGCGGCCCGCGGCCACCCTGTCGCCGGGGGAGCGCACCCGGGCGGCGCTGGCGCTGCTCCAGGCCCGCGGCGTCAATCTGCTGGTGCTCGACGAGCCCACCAATCACCTGGACCTGCCGGCGATCGAGCAGCTGGAGGCGGCCCTGGCGGCGTATCAGGGCACTTTGCTGCTGGTCACCCACGACCGGCGGATGCTGGACGCGGTGCACACCACCCGGCGGATCGCGGTCGCGGACGGCCGGATCACCGAGGTCTGAGCGCGTCGCGGGAGACCGGGAACCCGATCGGGCCGGGCTGCGTCCCATCCATGACCGCCGGGAAACGGTCGTGGGGAGGAGGCGGCGATGCGGCATCGGATGAGTTCCGTCGCGGCTGCCGGCGCCGTTGCCGTGCTGACGGCGGGCTGCGGTTCCGCGGCCGGGGTGCGGGTGGTGCCGCCCGATCCCCCCGGCGGTACGAACGTCTCGGCGGACTGCGGTGACGTCGTCCTCGACCTGTCGAGCAGGGACACCCCAGGGGAGATCTGCCTGAGCGTCGGCAGCAAGCTCAGGCTGCGCCTCGGCGCCGGTGTGAGCGGCGCGTCCGAGACGGGGCAGGCGCTGACCGAGGTCTCGCCGGGTGTCTACCGCGGTGTCGCCGCGGGCAGCGCCAGACTCAGCGGGAGCCGGCGGGTTTGTCCTGACGAGGCGGGCAAGGCGTCGTGTATGGCGATGACGCTGTGGAACATCACGGTGGACGTCCGATAAGCGCCCGGGATGCGGGGTTGCGCCCGGGAATGGCGGCGGACCCGGACCGGCAGTGGGGGCCGGCCCGGGTCCGCCGTCTTATGCGCGCAGGTGGCGTCGCGTCAGCTGACGTTGACGGCGGTGTCGTCGATCAGGAAGGAGGTCGCCAGGGAGGAGTCCTCGGTTCCGGTGAACTTCAGGGTGACGGT
>NZ_JAJSYW010000185.1:0-24359 GCF_036815005.1 Streptomyces sp. IBSBF 2435
GGGCCGGGGGCGGGGCCGACTGGGACTCGGCGGTGGTGTCGAGCAGCAGCTCGTACGACGTGCCCCACGGCATGCCCGGCAGGGTGAAGGCGACCGGGCGGTGGTCGGCGTGCACGATCAGCAGGAAGCTGTCGTCCACCACCGGCTCGCCCCGGGCGTCCCGGTGCGCGATGTCGGCGCCCGACAGGTACATCCCCAGCGTCGCGGACCGCGCGAACCACTGCTCGTCGGTCAGCTCCTGCCCGTCCGCGCCGAACCACGCCACATCGCGCAGCCCCTCGGGCGCGGACGCCAGCCCGGAGAAGAAGCCGCCGCTGCGCAGCACCGGATGCGCCCGGCGCAGTGCGATCAGCCGGGCGGCCAGATCGCGCAGCGCGGCCCAGCCCGGCTCCGCCAGCAGCGACCAGTCCACCCAGCTGGTCTCGTTGTCCTGGCAGTACGCGTTGTTGTTTCCGCCCTGCGTGCGGCCCATCTCGTCGCCCGCGACCAGCATCGGCACCCCGGTCGACAGCAGCAGCGTGGACAGCAGGTTGCGCGACTGGCGGCGGCGCAGCGCCTCGACGGCCGGGTCCGCGGTGGGTCCCTCGGCCCCGCAGTTCCAGGACCTGTTGTCGTCGGTGCCGTCCCTGCCGTCCTCGCCGTTGGCCGCGTTGTGCTTGCGCTGGTGGCTCACCAGGTCGCGCAGGGTGAAACCGTCGTGCGCGGTCACGAAGTTCACCGACGCGTACGGGCGCCGGCCGCCCCAGTCGTAGAGGTCGCTCGACCCCGACAGCCGGTAGCCGAGGTCGCGCACGTCGGAGGTGGCGCCGCGCCAGAAGTCCCTGACGGTGTCGCGGTAGCGGTCGTTCCACTCGGTCCACAGTGGCGGGAAGGCGCCCACCTGGTAGCCGCCCGCGCCCACGTCCCACGGCTCGGCGATCAGCTTGACCCGGCGCAGCACCGGGTCCTGGGCGATCACCGCGAGGAAGGGCGAGAGCATGTCGACGTCGTGCATCGAGCGGGCCAGCGCCGCCGCGAGGTCGAAGCGGAAGCCGTCGACGCCCATCTCGGTCACCCAGTAGCGCAGCGAGTCGGTGATCAGCCGCAGCACGTGCGGCTGGGTGACGGCCAGGGTGTTGCCGCAGCCGGTGTAGTCGGCGTAGCCGCGCGGGTCGTCGCCGAGCCGGTAGTAGGTGCGGTTGTCGATGCCGCGCAGCGACAGCGTGGGACCGCCCTGGCCGCCCTCCGCGGTGTGGTTGTAGACCACGTCGAGGATCACCTCGATGCCGGCCGCGTGCAGCGCCCGTACCATCCGCTTGAACTCGCCCACCTGCTGGCCGCCCGAGCCGCTGGCGCTGTAGGCGGCGTGCGGGGCGAAATAGCCGATCGAGTTGTAGCCCCAGTAGTTGCGCAGGCCCCGCCGCTCCAGGTGGTCCTCGTGCGCGAACTGGTGCACCGGCAGCAGTTCGACGGCCGTCACCCCGAGGCCGGTCAGATGCGCGATCGCCGCCGGGTGCGCGAGCCCGGCGTACGTGCCGCGCAGCTCAGGGGGGATGCCGGGATGGCGCTGGGTGAAGCCGCGCACGTGCAGCTCGTAGATCACCGTGTCGGCCCAGGGGGTCTTCGGGCGGTGGTCGTCCACCCAGTCGTCATCGTCGTCCACCACCACGCCCTTGGGCACGAAGGGCGCCGAGTCCCGGTCGTCGCGCACGGTGTCGGCGACCGACCGCTCCGGCCAGTCCCGGGCGTGCCCGTAGACCTCGGGGACCAGCTCGAAGTCGCCGTCCACCGCCCGTGCGTACGGGTCGAGCAGCAGCTTCGCCGGATTCCACCGGGCGCCCGTCCACGGGTCCCAGCGCCCGTCGACCCGGTAGCCGTACCGCTGGCCCGGCTGCACGCCCGGTACGAAGCCGTGCCACACCTCGTGCGTCAGCTCGGCCAGCGGCGCGCGGGTCTCGGTGCCGTCGGGGGCGAACAGGCACACCTCGACGGCTTCCGCGCCGCCCGCCCACAGCGCGAAGTTGGTGCCGGTACGCCCGCCGGGTCCGGTGTGGAAGCGGGCACCGAGCGGCTGCGGCGACCCGGGCCACACCTCGGCCTGCCGCGGCGCGGAGCGCGGGCGGCGGCCGGTGGTGACCTGGGCGGTACGCGGCGGCGGGGGAGCGGCGAGGGTGCCGGCCGCGCTGCCGGAGGCGCTGCCGGGCGCGCGGCGCGCGTCGCCGTCCGGGCCGCGGCCGTCCTCGACGGCGACATCGCCGGCCGGCTCCGGTGCCGCGGCAGGCAGCGGGGGGCGGCCCTGAGCCCGCCCGGATATGCCGAATTGACGTGTCTCCGACACGTGTTCCCTCCCACGGCTCGGATCTCGGCTGTGGCGTCGCCCGGGCGTCCCGTGCCCGGCGGCCCGCCGTGTCCCTGCCCCTTTCCTTCCCACCTGGGGGCCCGGTTTCACCACCGGCGGGCGGCTGCCCTGCGCGGATACCCGGCGGATACGCGCCGCGTGGCGCGTTTCCCCGGCGGCGGTGGCGTCGTTGACGGGACGTGAGGAATGCAGTGAGGCGCGCGGTGCGCGCGGGTACGGGTGCGGTGCTGTGCGCGTTGGTGATCGCCGGCTGCGGTACGGGAGCCACCGGCGGCGGTCCCGACGGCAAACCGGCGGACCGGGCCGGGTCCCGGCTCTCCCGGGCGGTGATCACGGTCGCGCCCGGCGACGGCGCCAAGGACGTCGCCGCCGAGGGCGCGCTCGGCGTGACCGTCGAGGACGGCACCCTCACCGAGGTCACCGCGAAGGCCGCGGACGGCACGCCGGTGGCGGGGGCGCTGGCCGCGGACGGGCGCAGCTGGCGGCCCGCCGGGCGGCTCTCGCTGGCCACGCAGTACACGGTGGACGCCCTCGCGGTCGACCCGCAGGGCCGCGCGGCGGCCCGGCACGCCGTCTTCACCACCGTGGTGCCGCAGCACGCCGTGATCGGCTTCTTCACACCCGAGGACGGCGCCACCGTCGGCGACGGCATGATCGTGTCCCTGCGCTTCAGCCGCCCGATCGCCGACCGGGCCGCGGTCGAAAGGGCCGTCACCGTCGGCGCGGAGCCCGCCGCGCCCGTCGTCGGCCACTGGTTCGGCGACCAGCGGCTCGACCTGCGCCCGGCCGACTACTGGCAGCCCGGCAGCCGGGTCACCCTGCGGCTGCGGCTGCGCGACGTGGAGGCCGCGCCCGGCGTCTACGGCACCCAGTCCAAGGACGTGCACTTCACCATCGGCCGCGACCAGCGCTCCACGGTCGACGCCGCGACGCACACCATGACCGTGCGCCGCGGCGGCCGGGTCGTCCGCAGCCTCGACGTCTCCGCCGGCGCCCCGGGCCACACCACGTACAACGGCGTCATGGTGATCGCCGAGAAGTTCGCGGTGACCCGGATGGACAGCAGGACGGTCGGCTTCGGCGGCGAGTACGACATCCCCGACGTGCCGCACGCGATGCGGCTGACCCGCTCGGGCACCTTCATCCACGGCAACTACTGGGCCGCGCCCTCGGTCTTCGGCAACAGCAACACCAGCCACGGCTGCATCGGCCTGCTGGACGCCAAGGGCGGCGGTGCCGACACCCCGGCCGGCTGGTTCTTCGACCACTCGCTGGTCGGCGACCCGATCCGGGTCGTCAACTCCCACGACACGACGGTCGCCGCCGACAACGGCATGAGCGGCTGGAACCTGACCTGGCCGCAGTGGACCGCCGGTTCGGCGCTGTAACCCCCGGAACCGCCGTTCCTCACCTGTGAACTTCCGACAGGTGGAACCGAATCACTCCGTCGTGCGTCGATCTTGACAACCACGTGTCCGGCACCGCGACCTCCTGCGGTGCCGGCGGACACGGTTGTACGACCGCACGACAGCAAGGAGTGACGCACATGTCCTGCTCGAACCCCGACTGCCGGAAGATGGCGTGCAGTACCGAGCCGAGGCCCCGCCCGTCCCAGCCCGGCGGGCCGCGCAAGGGCTGATACGTCCGGGTGCGTACGGCGGTCAGCACGTCCGTACGACCGGTGCCGGGGCGGCTGACGCGCGCCGCACCCGGGTACACAGATATCTGGGACGCAATGGTGACATACCCGTGTGCCCGAGCATGCCCAAGGTGTGGTTGTCTAGCGCCATCCCGGGGGAGTCCAGGGCAGTGAGCGCGGGTAGCGGGCATGGGAGAAGCGGAATTGAAGCCGATAGGTGTGGCGCCTGGCGTCAGGAGAAACGTGACGGCGCTCGCGCTCGGCGCGCTGCTGCTGCTCGTGACCGCCTGCAGCGGCGGCGGGAGCGGCGGCGACTCGGCCGGTGACCCCAAGGCGCCGGCCGGCGGTGCGACGGCCACCGCGGACACCGTCGCCTCGACCGCGGTGGTCTCCATCGCGCCCAACGACGGCGCCGACGAGGTGGCCACTACCGGCACCCTCAAGGTCGCCGCGACCGGCGGCAAGCTGTCCACCGTCGTGGTCAAGGACGACAAGGGCGGCGCGGTGCCCGGCGAGATCAGCGCCGACGGGCTCGGCTGGACCCCGACCGGCCACCTGAACACCTCGACGCAGTACACGGTGGACGCCACCGCCACGGACCCGGCGGGCCACGAGTCCGACAAGCACTCGACCTTCACCACGGTCACCCCGAAGGACACCTTCGTCGGCTACTTCACGCCGGAGGACGGCTCCACGGTGGGCGTCGGCATGGAGGTCTACCTCAGGTTCAACCGGCCGATCACCGACAAGAAGGCCGTCGAGGACGGCGTCAAGGTGACCGCGTCCCCGTCCGTCCCGGTCGCCGCCCGCTGGAACGGCAGCCAGGAGCTGTACATCCGCCCCGCCGAATACTGGGCGGCCGGCACCAAGGTCACCCTCCACCTGGACCTCAAGGGCGTCGAGGGCGCCCCCGGCGTCTACGGCAAGCAGCAGAAGCAGGTGCACTTCACCATCGGCCGCCGCCAGGTCAGCGTCGTGGACGCGGCGAAGCACTCGATGACCGTCTACCGCGACAACAAGGCGGTCAAGACCATCTCGATCTCCTCGGGCGCACCGGAGCACACCACCTACAACGGCAAGATGGTGATCTCCGAGAAGTACATCACCACCCGGATGAACGGCGACACGGTCGGCTTCGGCGGCGAGTACGACATCAAGGACGTGCCGCACGCGATGCGGCTGACCAACTCGGGCACCTTCATCCACGGCAACTACTGGGCCGCGCCCTCGGTCTTCGGCAAGAGCAACACCAGCCACGGCTGCATCGGCATGCGCGACACCCGCGGCGCCGGTGACGCGAGCACGCCCGCCGCCTGGTTCTACGACAGCTCGCTGGTCGGCGACGTGGTCCAGGTCGTCAACTCCAAGGACAAGACGGTCCAGTGGTACAACGGCCTCAACGGCTGGAACATGCCCTGGAGCCAGTGGAAGGACTGAGCGCGTCCGGCCGCCCGCGGTGCCTGCCCGCGCGGGGTTCGTCGTAGTCTCGCGTGCATGACTGTGACCCTCGAAGTCGACGACGGCGTCGGTACGATCCGGTTGGACCGGCCGCCGATGAACGCCCTGGACAGCGCCACGCAGGACAGCCTCAGGGAGGTCGCCCGGGAGGCCGGGGCGCGGCCCGACGTGCGGGCGGTGGTGCTGTGGGGCGGCGAGAAGGTGTTCGCGGCGGGCGCGGACATCCCGGAGATGCAGGCCATGTCGTACGAGGACATGGTCGACCGCTCCCGGCCGCTCCAGGAGGCCTTCACCGAGGTGGCCCTGATCCCCAAGCCGGTGGTGGCCGCGGTGACCGGGTACGCGCTCGGCGGCGGCTGCGAGCTGGCGCTGTGCGCGGACATCAGGATCGCCGCGGAGGACGCCAGGCTGGGCCAGCCGGAGATCCTGCTCGGGCTGATCCCGGGGGCCGGCGGCACCCAGCGGCTGGCCCGGCTGGTCGGTCCGTCCCGCGCCAAGGACCTGATCTTCACCGGGCGGATGGTGGGCGCCGCCGAGGCGCTGGCCATCGGCCTGGTCGACCAGGTGGCGCCGGCGGCCGAGGTGCACTCCCGGGCGCTGGCCTGGGCCGCCCGGCTGGCCCGCGGTCCCGCCTACGCGCTGCGGGCCGCCAAGCAGGCGGTGGACGTCGGCCTCGCGACCGACCTGGAGACCGGCCTGGCCCTCGAACGCACCCTCTTCGCCGGGGTGTTCGCGACCGCGGACCGCGAGACGGGGATGCGCAGCTTCGTCGAGCAGGGTCCCGGCAAGGCCGAATTCCGCTGACCCGGCAGCGGGGCGAGATCCGTACGATTCCCGTACGGACGGTCGAACAGGGGTAGCCCGCAGGTGGCGGCCTTCCTTGAGGCAACCGTGTGAAAGTCTTGAGGGCGTACGGGCCGCCACCGGTCACCCGGCTGGTCGGCGTCACCAACGCCGCAGGTGGGAATGGCCGCCATACGATGAATCCTGCCGCCGGAATATACCGACACGGCCGGACGGAACGCCTCATTCTCCTTCGTCGATTCACTGGGTTGGCACCCATGGTGCGGCTGGTGCGGCCATGATGAAGTCATGGCGGCCAGCGGAGGATCCGAGCAGCCGCAGCGGGTGACCACACAGACCGCCGCGGGCGCCGCACCGGTGTTGGCCGAGGGCGCCGATACGGCCGGTGACGCCGTCGGCGGCGTGCTGGGCCTCGACCCGTCGGCCGCCGAGGTCCATCTGACCTCGCGCCCCGAATCCGCCTCCACCGCCCGCCGGCTGGCGCTGTCGGTGATCCGGATGTGGGGGCTGCCGCAGTACGCCGACACCGTGGAGCTGCTCGTCTCCGAGCTGGTCGGGAACGCCGTGCGGCACACCGGTGCGCGCAGTTTCGGGCTGCGGATGCGGCGGCGGCGCGGCTGGGTGCGGGTCGAGGTGCGCGACCCCTCGCGGGCGCTGCCCTGCCTGCTGCCGGTGCGCGATCTCGACACCAGCGGGCGCGGCCTGTTCCTGGTGGACCGGCTGTCCGACCGCTGGGGCGTCGACCTCCAGCCGCGCGGCAAGACCACCTGGTTCGAACTGCGGGTGCCCGAGCGGTAGCCGCGCCGGACGGCGGGAACGGACCGCGGGCGGAATGCGAAGAGGCCCTTCGCGTCGGGGTAACGACAGCGGGAAGGGCCTCTTCGTGACCGCCGCGAAGCAGGGGGGTGTGGTCCGCGGCGCCTGTGGAACGGCCATGCTCGGGTCGTGCGGCCGTTGACCCGACTGTCGCACGCGGATCGGGGCGGGTCAACCCCGCTTATCTCCTTATATCGGGCATCAGCGACAATTCATCTGGTGATATGCGGGTGATGTGCACCACTCGCCTTGTAAATCACGGGAAATTCTCCTTACAAGCTTCTAATGTTGTCATTGGCATGGTGACTCGGGTATGACCCCGAGACGGGAGTGGGGGTAGCCCCAGCCCGTAATGGGGGATGGACCGGATAGGCCGGGCCGTCCGCTGCGACAGAGTCGTCCATGAGCCGGTCGCCGCCCAGCGACCGCCCCCGACCGAGGAGTTGACCATGGCGGCGCCGACGGCACGCAGCGGACCGGTGGCCGCCTTCGTGCGCTTTGTGATCTGCGGCGGCGGTGTCACCCTGCTGGCGGGCGGTGCGCTGCTGCTGATCGGCCACCGGGTGCCCTTCGCGGTCGCCAACGCCGTCGTCACCGTCGCCTCCACCGTCCTGGCCACCGAGCTGCACGGGCGCTTCACCTTCGGGCGCGGCCGGGCGGGCTGGAGCGACCACGCGGCCGGCGGGCTCACCGTCGCGCTGTCGTACGCCTTCACCACCGGGGCCATGCTCGCCTTCGACGGATTCCACCCGGCCGGCGGTGTGCTGCTGCGGCAGGGCGTCTACCTCGCCGCCTCCGGGCTCGCCGGGATGGCGCGCTTCCTGCTGCTGCGGCATGTGGTCTTCGCGACCCCGGGTCCTCCCCGGGTTCCCGAGCGGGTACGGCGGCGGGCGGCGACGACGGGGAGTGCGGGACGGCGTGTCGTCCCGCACCCCTCAGGTTCCCGGCTGCGGATCGTCCTGGAGCCCCGGCGCCCGTCCCCAGGGCAACCCCGCCCCCCTGCACGGATGACGGGCGGGCCGGACCGGAGTCCGGCCCGCCCGTCAGGCGGGTGCCGCGGTGCTCAGCGGCCGGCGGCGCTCAGCTGCCGAACACCTGGAACTCGTACAGCGAATAGCCGTACGCGGTGGCCCGCTGTGTGCCGTAGACCCGTACGTAGCGGCCTGTTCCGGTGACATTGAGCGTCTGGTTGCCGCCGGTGCCCGTGGTCGTGGTGTAGACGGTGTTCCAGGTGGTCCCGTTGGCCGAGGTCTGGATCTGGAAGGCCTTGCCGTAGGCCGCCTCCCAGTTGAGCTTGACCTGGCTGATGGTGTGGCTCGCGCCCAGGTCCACCTGGAGCCACTGCGGGTCGCCGAAGGCGCTGGACCAGCGGGTGCCGGTGTTGCCGTCCACGGCGGCCGAGGCCGGGAAGCTGGCGTTCTCGGTCGAGGACGCGGTGGCCGTCTTCCCCTGCGAGAGGTTGCCGCCGGCGGGCGGGGTGGTGCTGCCCGGGCCCTTGTTGTACACGGCCACGTAGTCGATGTTCATCTGGCCGCCGGAGACGGTGGCGGCGTTCGGGCCGCCGCCGAAGGCGTCGGGGAAGCCGCCGCCCATCGCCAGGTCGTAGATGATGAAGAACGGGTGGTCCACCGCGTTCGCCCAGGTCGTGGCGTCCACCTGGGTGGAGTTCACGGTGAAGTAGTTGGCGCCGTCCAGGTACCAGCGGATCTGCTCGGGCGAGGTCGAGCGGTCGATCTGCACCGCGTAGGTGTGGTAGCCGGTCTGGCAGCCGGAGCAGGCCCGCTCACCGCTGCCGATGCCGGTGGACTCGTTGCACGGGCCGCCCGGGCTGACCCCGCAGTGCAGGGTGCCGAAGACGGAGCTGCGGGAGTTGATGTCCTCCAGGATGTCGACCTCGCCGGACGTCGGCCAGCCGACGCCGCTGCGCAGCGTCGAGCCGAGCATCCAGAACGCCGGCCAGTAGCCGGCCCCGTTGGCGGTCGTGAGGTTCGGCTGCTGGATCGAGGACTGCATCATCACCACGCCGCCCGCGGGCGCGCCGAAGGAGGACGACTGCGTCTCGATCCGGCCCGACGTCCAGCCGGAGCGCGGGTCGGTGCCGCTGTGCAGGGCCTTGAGGACCAGATGGCCGTTGCCGTCCTGGAAGACGTTGGACGTGCTGTTGGTCATCGTCTCGATCTCGCCGGTGCCGAAGCTGCTGCCGGGACCGGTGTCGTACTTCCAGTCGGCGCCGTTCACGCCGGTGTTGGCGCCGCCGCTGAAGTCGTCGCTCCAGGTGGTGGTGAAGCCGGCCGGCGGCGCCGGGATCGCGGCGGGTGCCACGGCCGGTGCGAGCGCGGGCGCCGCGGCCGTCGGGGCGGCCGCGCCGCCGGGCGCCGCGGCGACCGCGAGCCCGGTCAGGCTGAGCGCGCCGACGGTGAGGGCGGCGAGTGTCAGCCGCGCCCTGCCGCGCAGCCGGCGCAGGCCGGTGGGGCGGCCTGCCGAGTGCTCCCGCGCCGATGGGGGTGTTGGTGCGTGTCCGCTGGACATGCGTGGTCTCCTGTCCCGATGAGCCCTGTGGGGGGTGCCGAGCGTTCCGCTGGGACGTGCTTGAGAGCGCTCTCTTCGAGCAGGGAGTTTTCTAGTACCTCCCTCATCCGGCGTCAAGGTGTTGCGCAGGATACGCAGGTGAACAGGGTGGCCGGCCGCGGCGGTCGGGGGAAAGCCCTTACCCGCGAAACAGCCGGGGGGGGGGGGGGGGGGGGGGGGGGGGGGGGGGGGGGGGGGGGGGGGGGGNGGGCTGAGCCGTCACCCTCGGTGAGCCGGGAGAGGGGGGGGGGGGGGGGGGGGCCGCCCCCCCCCCCCCCCCCCCCCCCCCCCCCCTGCTGCGCACGCCTCGGTGCTACGGCTTGACGCGGATCACCTGCGGGTCGTGGTCGCTGGTCTGGTTCGCGAACTCGGAGTTGATGTGCACCACGTCGTAGTCGACGTTCTTGCCGAGCTTCGGGCTGACCAGGATGTGGTCGAGCACCTGCGAATTGCCCTCGTAGACGTAGGAGTAGCGCTCCTTGGCCGGCAGCGTGTTGACCAGGTCGGTCAGGACGCTGCCGTTACCGGTCAGGCTCAGCACGGCGGGCGAGAACTGGTAGTCGTTCAGGTCGCCGAGCACCACCACGCGGGCGTTCTTGTCCGCGGTCTCCAGCTGCTGGACGAAGTCGTGCTCCAGGATCGCCTGCCGCACCCGCTGCACCTCCGAGCTGCGCACCGGCGGCTGGAAGTGGCTGTCGATGCCCTGGTCGCCGCCCTTGCTGTTGAAGTGGTTGGCGATCACGAACAGCGTCTTGCCGCGGAAGGTGAACTGGCCGACCAGCGGCTTGCGGCTGCTGTTCCACGCCGGGTCGGCGGGCGCGATCCGGCCGGGGGAGGCGGTCAGCGCGGTCTCGGCGCCGGTGCCGGTGATGCCGACCGGGGTGGTCGAGTCGCCGCCGGGGATGTCGGTGAAGCCGGCCCGCAGCGGGTTGAACAGGAAGACCTGCCGGATGTTGCCGCCCGGCTCACCGCCGTCCTTGTCGTTGACCGGGTCGATTTCCCGCCACTGGTAGCGCGGGCCGCCCGCCGCCACGATCGCGTCGGTGAGCTTCTGCAGCGTCTGGTCGGCGGCGACGGTGCCGTCGTCGGTGGCGCCGTTGTTGTCCTGGATCTCCTCCAGGGCCACGATGTCGGGCGAGCGCAGGTTGTGCACCAGGCCCTGGGCGAGCGCGTCGAACTTCGACTGCGGATTGCCCGGGGCCAGGTTCTCCACGTTGTACGTGGCCACGGTCGCCTGGTCCGCCGACGCCTTGCCGGTGACCTCGGGCTGCAGGCCGCCGCTCTTGACGGTGCCCAGGGTGCTCGCCTGGAGCGCGTACGTACCGGCGAACTGGTTGTAGTCCAGCGGGCCGGACGTCGTGCCCATGAGGGTGTCGCCGACGTTCGCGGTCGGGAAGGGTGAGGTGGCGGTCGGGATCAGCGACTGCACCATCAGGCGGCCCGAGTTGGGCTGGTCGTAGCCGGTGTAGAGGGTGCCGCCGCGCTTGGTCGGGTTCTGCTTGGGCTTGACCGTCACCCACAGCTCCGAGTACGCGTCGCTGGCGCCGACCACCCGCGTGTCGTTGATCTGCACGTTCATGCCTTCGAGCGAGGCGTACAGGTCGAGCGCGTAGTCGGCGGGCCGCAGCGGCAGGTCCTCGATGCTGCCGCCGCCCGCGCTCGGCACGAAGGCGTCGGGGACGCTCTTGTCATTGAGCACGACAGGCGCCGGCACCGGGTTGCCCGAGGACACCTTGGTCACGGTGGGCTTGGTGATCTCGGTGACCGCCTGCGCGCCGGTGGTGGCGCCGCCCGGGTAGTACTGCGAGACGGTGCCCGCGACCGACACGCTGTCGCCGACCACGACGGTCGGGCTGGAGCTGGTGAAGACGAAGATGCCCTCGCTGGTACGGGGGTTGGCGTCCGGGTTCGGGTCCTGCACCCAGAAGCCCCTGGACGAGCCGTAGTCCCGTACGCCGGTGACGATGCCGGTCGCGCCGGTGATCGCCTTGCCCGCGAAGGGCGAATTGCGGGTGTCGCCCTGGATGTCGTGGATCTTCGCCTCGGTGCCGGTGGGCGGCGGCGAGGTGGGCGGGGTGGTCGGCGGGTTGGTCGGGGTGCTGCACCCGGCGGCCGAGCCGTTCGTCGCGGTCACGATCTTGTTGAAGAGCGTCGCGGCCGGGTCCAGGTCGAGCAGCGAGTAGACCATCGAGCCGCCCAGCCCGTGGCAGTGGGCGTAGTCGGCCTTGGCCTGGATGCCCTGGGCGCCCAGACCGGTCCAGAACTCGGTGCCGTTGTAGAACCAGTTGGACTGCGAGGCCGGGTCCCAGAAGGTGGTCGAGGGGTTGTCGACCAGGCCGGTCAGCTCCTTGTAGTACGCGGTGCCCGCGACCTGGCTGATGCCGCGTGCGGGGGCCGCGCCGGTGGCCGACTGGTAGAGCCCGTGGTTGCTGCCGGCCGGTACCCCGGTCCAGCCGCGGTAGTACAGCGGGTAGCCCATGGTGATCTTGCTGGCCGGGAAGCCGCCGGGGATGCCGTAGGCCGGGTCACCGGTGGTCCACGCCTTGATCGCCTCGTCGGTGTTGTACTTGGCGGTGCCGGGCGCGATCGGGTTCGACGGGTCGCTGGGCGACTGGTACGTCGGGTCCTGGTGGTTGGTGGGACCGGTCGCGTCCCACGCACCGTGCATGTCGTACGTCATGATGTTCGCGTAGTCGAGGTACTGCCCGAGCTTGTCGGTCTCGACCGTGGCGATCTTGTCCTGGCCGGACGGCAGCGCGGCGGTGAGCAGCATCTTCCGGCCGCCGTTGGCGGAGCCGTAGGCGTCCAGCTCGGTACGGAACTCGGCCGCCAGCTTGGTGAAGTTGGCCTTGTCGTTCGGGCTGTAGTGGTTGCCGGTGTGGCCGTTGGGCGAGCCCGGGTACTCCCAGTCGAGGTCGAAGCCGTCGAAGATGCCGGCCGCGGCACCGGTGCCGCCGTAGCCGCCCTGGACGGGCAGGTTGCCCTTGATGAACATGTCGATGCAGGAGCTGACCAGCTTCTTGCGGCTGGCGTCGGTGGCCGCCGCGTCGGAGAAGTACTTCGAGTACGTCCAACCGCCGATCGAGGCGACGATCTTGAGGTTGGGGTACTTCGCCTTGAGCTGCTTGAGCTGGTTGAAGTTGCCGACCAGCGGCTGGTTCCAGGTGTCCGCGGTGCCGTTGACGCTGATGTCGGCGCCGAAGGACTTCTGGTAGTCGGCGAAGGCGTCGCCCGCTCCGTCACCGGCGTTGGGGTTGGACTCGTTGGTCGAGTCCGACGCCTTGGTGGCCTCGAAACAGGTGAGGTTCACCGGGTCGATGTTCTCGAACGAGTAGTTGAGGATGTTGAGCTTGCCCGCGATTCCCTCGGTGTCGAGGTTCTTGGGGTAGAAGGCGTTGCCGTAGATGCTCCACTGGTCGTAGTAGGCGATCTTGACCCCGCCGCTGCTCGCGGCGGCGGGCGCCGCGGCGGCGGCGGGTTTCGCGGCTGCGGCGGTGGTGTCCGCCTGGGCGGTGCCGAGTCCGCCTACCAGCGCGGTGAACGCGCCGAGGGCGAGCGCGGCGCTCGTGGCGGCGGCCACGAGCGCTCTCTTCCTGGACTGCACAAGAACCTCCGGGGGGAGAGGGAGGAACAACAGGGGGCTGTGGGGTATGAATAGCCTCCTGATCAAGTGCACGTCAATGGTCTGAACCAAAGCCAGGACTAGACCAATTCACGGGTCCCAGCGGCCCCGCGGATTGTTCACGACGTGAGCAAAGCCGCTCGTCAACCGGGTGACGAGCGGCTTTAAGTCTCGATTAAGGCAGGCCGGGCGGCCGGTCCGAGGTCGAACCACCCGGGGGCAGGAAACCGGTATTTAACCGGCCGCGATGTCTTTCGGGAAGCCGTAGGCGTCGGCGATGAGGTCGTACGAGCGCAGCCGCACCGCCGGCGTGTGCGCGTTGGCGGTGATCACCAGCTCGTCGGCGCCGGTCCGCTCGACGAGCGCGTCGAGCCCCGCCCTGACCGTCCGCGGGTCGCCGTGCACGATGTTGGCCATCCAGGAGTCCACGAATTCCCGCTCCATCGGGCTGAACGGATGGGCCGCCGCCTCCTCAGGGGTCGGGATCAGCCCGGGCCTGCCGGTCCGCAGCCTGAGCATCCCGAGCGCGCCGGCCAGCACCTGGCGGCGGGCCTGCTCGGGGTCCTCGGTCGCCAGCGCGGCCACCCCGATCGAGGCGTAGGGGCGGTCGAGGATCTCCGAGGGGCGGAAGGACTCGCGGTAGAGCGCCAGCGCGGGCACGGTGTTGGCGGCCGAGAAGTGGTGCGCGAAGGAGAACGGCAGCCCGAGCGCCCCGGCCAGCTGCGCGCTGAAACCGGACGAGCCGAGCAGCCAGACGCTGGGCCGGCCGGCGGACTGCACCCCGCCGGCCGTACTGCCCTGCACCGGGCCCGGCACCGCGTGGATCCGGGCGTAGCGGTGCCCGGCGGGGAAGTCGTCGTCCAGGAAGCGGACCAGCTCGGCGAGCTGCTGCGGGAATTCGTCGGCGCCCTCGTGCAGCGACTCGGTCCTGCGCAGCGCCGCCGCGGTCGCCCCGTCCGTACCCGGCGCGCGGCCGAGCCCGAGGTCTATCCGGCCGGGGGCCAGCGCCTCCAGGGTGCCGAACTGCTCGGCGATCACCAGCGGAGCGTGGTTGGGCAGCATCACGCCGCCCGAGCCGAGCCGAAGGGTGCGGGTGAAGGCGGCCAGATGGGCCAGGATCACCGCGGGTGAGGAGCTGGCCACACCGGGCATCGAGTGGTGCTCGGCCACCCACATCCGGTGGTAGCCGCGGGCCTCGGCGGTCCTGGCGATCTCGACGCTGTTGCGCAGCGCGTCGCCGGCCGTCAGACCTGCGCCCACGCCGGCCAGGTCGAGCACCGACAGCGGTACGGGCGCGGTGCCGCGGACGGGGCCGCGGATCCCCTGACCGGCCGGCCGCCCGTCCCGGTCCGTACCCGTGCCGTTGCCGCCGCCGTCCCGAGCCACGTCGTCACCCACAGCTAGCGCCTCCTTGATCGTCCGGCCGTGCGCCGCGGCACACGGAATGCTCCGTGCCGCACAACCGGAGCACTCATCCGGTTATTCCCGTGACCAGCCCCTCGGTTTATCCGATCGGGCAATGACCTCGGCATATGCCGAAGAGGTTCCTTGCTGCACAGACGCCCGCAGCGCCCCAGCGAAGTCGCCAACAGCTGCCCCGGGCAACGGTATTGGGGCTATTGTTGAAACCGGTCAAGCTGCCGGCCGGGACAGTGCCGTTCCCCGACTGTGACCAGCAGCGACAACCGGGACGCAAACGGTCACACCTGCAGGGGGCTACCGTGGCGCTAGAGGACCGACAGACCGCGCCGGTCGACGCGGTCCGGCACGCACTGCGTGTGCTGGAATCCGTCGACACGCACCGACACGGTGTCAGCGCCGAGCAGCTCGCCCGGGAGATAGGGGTGCCGGTCGGCTACCTCGGCCAGCTCCTGACCATGCTGCAACGCGAGCGCTACCTGGGCTTCCTGCCCGGCGGCGGCTACGTGATCGGCGAGACCCCGGTGATGCTCGGCGCCGCCAACCACGACGAGGCGCTGGCCGAGAAGCTGCGCACGGTCCTGGCGCAATTGCGCGACGATGTCGGCGCCGCGGTGTATTTCAGCCGCTACGACGACGGCGAGGTCCGTATCGTCGACTTCGCCGACGGTCCCAACGCGCCCCGGGTCAACGAGTGGGTCGACTTCCGCTCGGCCGCGCACGCGAGCGCGGTCGGCAAGTGCCTGCTGTCGCAGCTGGACCACAGCAGCCGGCTCGAACACCTCTCCCGGCACCGCCCCGCCCGGCTCACCTCCCGCACCATGATCGACGACCGGACGCTGCTGGGCGAGCTGGAACGCCAGCCGGCCACCGTCCCCACCCTCGACCTCCAGGAGTACGCGGTCGGCACGGTGTGTGCGGCGATCCCGGTCACGATCGGCAAGATGGTCGCCTGCCTGGCCCTCTCGATGCCGCTGGCCGAGGTCCACCGCCTCAGGCCGGCCGTCGACATGCTCAACGAACGGGCCGCGCCCGTCCTGCTGTCGATGAGCATCTGACCCGCGCCCCGGGGACCCCGAGGGGTGGTCGGAAGCACGTCCGGAAGGACGTATAGTTGTCCTCGTTGCGCCGCTAGCTCAGTTGGTTAGAGCAGCTGACTCTTAATCAGCGGGTCCGGGGTTCGAGTCCCTGGCGGCGCACCACGCAGGATGACGAAGGCCTCCCACGGCATGTGGGGGGCCTTTTTCACGACCAGTGGGCGGGCCGGGGCAGCGTCCGCGGCAGCCGGGTCGCCGGGTCGCCCGCGGCGGCCGTGAGCTGGGCGGCGGTCAGGAAGAGGGCGCCGCGCAGGTCGGCGCCCCGCAGGTCGGCCCCGCGCAGGTCCGTACCCGTGAGGTCGGCCCCGCGGAGATCCGCGCCCCGCAGATCGGCCCCGATCAGATAGGCGCCGCGGAAGTCGGCCCCGCGCAGGTCCGCGCCGCGCATCCGGGAGCCCATGAGGTCGGCGCCGCGGTGGTTCCTGCGCCGCGGGAAGGCGGCGCGGGCCAGCTCGGAGGCCTGCCGGAGCAGACCGCTCACCCGGTCGCGCTCGGCCGCGACGTCGAGCGCGAGCAGGTCGTCCGCGCTGCCCAGGCTCAGCGCCTCGACGCGCTCGGCCGCCGCCGCCGCGGCCTCGTGCAGCCCGGCGGCGGCCGGCAGGCTCCGTACCTCGGCGAGGTGGCGCAGCACTTCGTGCAGCTGCCGCACCACCGGCAGCACCGCGAACATCGCCCGGCCGCCGTCCGCGGCGTCCCGCCAGTCCTGCCCGGCGAAGGTGTGCCGGGAGATCTTCTGGCCGGCGCCCAAGCAGTCGTAGACGGTGCAGCCGGCGTAGCCGCGGTCGCGGAGCCGGTCGTGGATGCCGCAGCGGTGGTCGGCGCCGAGGTGGCCGCAGGGCTCCCCCGCGGCCTTGTCCCGGGCGAAGTCGGCGGATCTGGTGAAGGCGAGGGCGACGCAGCACAGCCCGAGGCAGTTGCCGCAGTCCGCCCGCAGCTCGCTGTGCTCCACCCCTGGTCCCTTCGCCGGCTCCGCCCGGGTCCATGGTGCCGTATCAGGCGGTGGTCACCCGCCGGGGAGCACGGCGGGCTTGGCCGGGGTGTAGAGCCAGGTCTGGAAGAAGCCGCCCAGGTCCTTGCCCGAGAGGTGCTCGGCCAGGGCGCGGAATTGGGCGATGGTGCCGTTGCCGTAGCGGTGCTGGGCGGGCCAGGCCTTGAGCAGGGCGCGGAAGGCGCGGTCGCCGATGGTGGTGCGCAGCGCCTGGATGGCGACGGCGCCCCGGTCGTAGACGGCGTCGTCGAACTGCCTGGCCGGCCCCGGGTCGCCCGGCTCCACGGTCCAGAACGGGTCGTCCGCGGGGTAGGAGTCGTAGGTCTGCCGGGCGATCTGCTGGACGGTGCCCTTGCCCTCGTGCTCCGACCACAGCCAGCTGCCGTACGTGGCGAAGCCCTCGTTCAGCCAGATGTCGGACCAGCGCGCGAGCGACACGTCGTCGCCCCACCACTGGTGCGACAGCTCGTGCGCGACGGTGCCTATGCCGTTGGCGGTGGCGAAGACGGCCGGGCTGTAGAAGACCCGGGTCTGCGCTTCGAGGGAGAAGTGCGAGGGCACGTCGGGGACGTAGCCGCCGGCCGCGTCGAAGGGGTAGGGGCCGAACCAGCCGCTGAGGAAGTCGATGATCTCGCCGGTGCGCTCGACGCCGGCCCTGGCGTTGGCGGCGGTGGCCGCGGGCAGCGCGGTGCTGTACGCGTTGATCACGGGGACGCCGGTACGGGTGCGGCTGTGGGTGACGTCGAAGTGGCCGAGGGCGAGCGTGGCCAGATACGTGGCCTGCGGCTTGTTCTGCCGCCAGTGGTAGCCGGTCCAGCCGTTCGCGGTGTGCTGGGAGACCAGCAGGCCGTTGCTGATCGCCTGCTCGCCCGCCGGGACCCGGACGTCGACGTCGTAGGTGGCCTTGTCCAGCGGGTGGTCGTTGCTGGGGAACCACCACCAGGCGGACTCGGGCTCGTTGGCCGCGACCCCGCCGTCGGCGGTGCGCTGCCAGGAGGTGAAGCCGTAGCGCTCCACGCCGGACGGCACACCCGAGTACGTGACGGCCACGGTGATCCGGTGGCCGCCGGGGATCGGCCGGGCCGGGGTGATGACGAGTTCCTGCTCGCCGCTGGTGGCGAACCGCGCCGGGCGCCCGTCCACGGTCACCTTGCTGACGGTCAGGGCGAAGTCGAGGTCGAAGCTGGTCAGGCCCTGGGTCGCGGTGGCCTGGATGGTCGCGGTGCCCGACAGCGTGTCCGTGGCGGGCTGGTAGCTCAGGTCGAGGCCGTAGTGGGAGACGTCGTAGCCGCCGTTGCCGTACGTCGGGTAGTACGGGTCGCCGATACCGGGCGCGCCCGGTCCCGCATCGGCGGCGGCTGCCGGGATCACCAGCAGGAAGCCGAGGGCGGCGGCAGCGGACGCGATCACTCTCTTGCGCACAGGGGTCCTCCAGCGCGGGGCGGATAGGCCGTTGGTGGCAGGTACACGCTGACCCTAGAAAGATCGGGCCGTCCCAGTCACCCCGTCGCCCCCGTCTGTCGCAGAACCTTCACCTGGCGCAACACACCACCGCGGCACCACCGGGCGCGCCACGGGAACACCGCCGCCGTCCGGGCCGTTGGCAGCTCAGGAGGAAGTCGATCATCCGGCTGGGCGGCTGACGGCACGGGTGCGGGCGGATAGGTTCACCATGTGAAGATTGTCTGGCTGACCAGAACGCTCCAGCGGGTGGAGGGCGAGTATCTGGCGCGCATGGGCCTGTCGCTGCCGCTGGCGTCCATCGCCGTAGTCATCGGCGCGGACCTCGTCGCGGGCCGGGACCACTTCCTCACACCGGGCATCGTGGTGGCACCGCCGCTGGCCGCGATCACCGTCACCTGGCGCAAGACGCTCTTCATCGGGGTGCTCGGCCTGCTGGTCCAGGCCGGCCTCGCCCCCTACGACGGCATCACCGATATCCCCGACCACGACGTCTTCTTCGGGCAGGCCTTCGCCTACGGCCTGGTCTCCCTTTTCAGCGTCTACATCGCCTGGCGGCGGGAGACCGGCGCCAAGGCCTTCAGCGCGATCGCCTCGGTCGCCGAGGCCGCCCAGCACGCCCTGATGCGCCCGCCCGACCCGCGGGTCGGCAACGTCCGGCTTGCCGTGCGCTACGTCTCCGCCGCCGACGCCGCGCTGATCGGCGGCGACCTCTACGCGGTGCTGGACACCCCGCACGGCGTAAGGGCCCTCATCGGGGACGTACGCGGCAAGGGCCTCGCCGCGGTGCAGACCTCGGCGGTGGTGCTCGGCGCCTTCCGCGAGGCCGCGTTCGACGAGGGCGGGCTCGACACGGTCGCCCGGCGGGTGGACATCAGCGTCGGGCGGCACGTCACCACCGGCGACTTCATCACCGCGCTCTTCGCGCAGTTCGACCGGCCCGACAGCGTCGAACTGCTGCACTACGGCCATGTCGCGCCGCTGCTGGTCGGCGCGGACGGCACGGTGGACACGCTCTACCCCGCAGAGCCGTGGGTCCCGCTCGGCCTCGCCGACCTCGTCCCCGGCGGCCCCAAGCCGTGGCGGGTGCCGATGCGGCCGGGGGATGTGCTGGTGCTGTGCACGGACGGGGTGATCGAGGCGCGCAGCCCGCTGGACAACACGTTCTATCCGCTGGCGGACCGGGTGGGCGGCCTCGTGGCCGACGCGGGCCGGGACCTGGACGCGGCGGTCGAGCGGGTCTACGCCGACCTTCTCCGGCACGCCGGCGGCTCCCTCTCGGACGACGTCGTCCTGCTCCTCCTGACCCCCGTCCCCCGCCGGGGAAGGTCCCGGGACGTACCCGGAGCGGCACCCCGGGCGCCCCCGGGCACCCCCAGGGGATCAGCGCGTGGCGCGTTCGAGCGCGACGATCACCGACTCGTACGCCTCCCCCGTAGCGCGAGCCAACCCCACCTCGCACATCCGGCTGGCCGACACGTACACGTCGAAGCCGCGCGCGGCGACCTCCTCCGCCTCCGCCCGCGTCGCGGCGGACGTCAGCTCCTCGTGGAGCATCCCGCGGTCGCCCGCGAAGGCGCAGCACCCGGCGTCGTCGGGCACGACGACCTCCCGCGCGAGCGCCGCGGCGACCTCCGCGAGCGCGGCCCCCGGCCGCCCCAGGTGCCGCGCGGAGCACGTGGGGTGCAGGACGGCGGAGCCGACCGGCCCGGTCACGGTGAGCCGCGGCAGGACGTGGTCCGCGGCCCACACCGTGGAGTCGAGCACGGTCAGCTCGGCGTGCAGCCCGCGGTTCTCCTCGGTGAGGTACGGCACGACGTCCCGGGTGAGCCCGAGCGTGCAGGAGGTGGCGTCGACCACGACCGGCAGCCGCCCGCCGCCGGTCCAGGCCCAGGCGTGCTCGACGATCCGGTTGGCCATGACGGTGTTGCCCGCGTCGTAGCCCTTGGAGTGCCAGATCGTGGCGCAGCACGTCCCCGTGACGCCGGGCGGGATCCACACCGGCAGGCCCGCCCGGGCCGAGACGGTGACCAGGGACTGCGGCACCCAGCCGTAGCGGCCTTCCGCCGGGCCGAAGATGCGGTTGACGCAGGCCGGGTAGTAGACGGCGGCGGCGCCGTCCCGCTCGGTGCGTGGCAGGGCGCGGGGCGCGGCGCCGGGGATCTCCGGCAGCCAGTCGGGGACGAGTTCGGGCCCCAGCGCCCGCCGGGCCGGCCCGGTGAAGGCGGCGAGCGGCCGGTCGCCGACCCGGCGGCGTACGGCGTCGGCGGTGGCGACGGCGGCGCGGGCGGCCCGCTCGGCGGTACGCCAGTGGGTCGCCGCCGACGCGGCGGCACGCTCCTGCGTACGGGAGTGCCGGGCGTGCCGGAAGTCCTTCATCAGGGCTCCGGTGTCGATGCCGACCGGGCAGGCGAGCTTGCAGGTCGAGTCGCCGGCGCAGGTGTCGACGGCGGCGTAGCCGTACGCGTCGAGCAGTTCGCGCAGCACCGGGGACCCGGCGGGCTGCCGCAGCATCTCCCTGCGCAGCACGATCCGCTGGCGCGGGGTGGTGGTCAGCTCGCGGCTGGGGCAGGTCGGTTCGCAGAAACCGCACTCGATGCAGGGGTCGGCGACCGCCCCGATCACCGGGATGGTCTTCAGGCCGCGCAGGTGCCCGCGCGGGTCCTGGTCGAGCACGACGTGCGGGGCGAGGATGCCGTCCGGGTCGAGCAGCGCCTTGATCCGCCACATCAGGGCGGTGGCGGCCGGCCCCCACTCCGTCTCCAGGAAGGGCGCGATATTGCGCCCGGTGCCGTGCTCGGCCTTGAGGGAGCCGTCGAAGCGCTCGGTGACGGTACGGCAGAAGTCGTCCATGAAGGCGGCGTAGCGCTCCACGTCCGTGGCGCGGCCCGCGTCGAAGGTGAGCAGGAAGTGCAGATTGCCGTGGGCGGCATGGCCGGCGACGGCCGCGTCGAAGCCGTGCCTGCGCTGGAGGTCGAGCAGTTCGGCGCAGGCCTCGGCGAGCCGGTCCGGCGGCACCGCGAAGTCCTCGGTGATCAGGGTGGTGCCGGGCGGCCGGGCGCCGCCGACCGCGGTCACGAACGCCTCGCGCACCCGCCACAGCGCGGCGATCCGCTCCCGGTCGCGGGTGAAGCCGCCGTGGCCTTCCGCGGCCGGTACCGGGGCGATCAGGCCGAGGTCGGCGCAGACCCGCTCGGCGGCCCGTTCGTACGCGGCGAGCTGCGTCGGGTCCGCGGCCCGGAATTCGACCAGTAGCGCCGCGCACCGCTCGGGCAGGTCCGCCCACTCCCTCGGCACCCCGGGCACGGCGGTGGAGGCGCGCAGCACATTGCCGTCCATCAGCTCGACCGCGTCGGCGCCCGCCTGCGCGAAGTGCGGCACGGCCGCGGCGGCGGCGGGCAGGCTCGGGAAGAACAGCAGCCCGGCGGTGGCTGCCGGGCGCACCGGCAGGGTCGCGTAGACCGCCTCGGCGACGAAGCCGAGGGTGCCCTGCGAGCCGATCATCAGCCCGCGCAGGATCTGGGCGGGGCTGTCGGCGTCGAGGAAGGCGTCGAGGCGGTAGCCGTTGGTGTTCTTGAGGGTGTGTTTGGCGCGGATCCTGGCGGTCAGCCGCTGGTCCGCCTCGATCTCGTCGCGCAGGTCGAGCAGGCCCTGGTAGATCTCCGGCTCGGCCGCCGCGAGGCCCGCGTCGGCCTCCGGGTCGCCGGTGTCCACGACGGTGCCGGACGGCAGCACCACGGTCAGCGAGGTGACCGTGCGGTACGAGTCGCGGGTGGTGCCCGCGGTCATGCCGGAGGCGTTGTTGGCCAGCACCCCGCCGACCGTGGCGGCGATCGCGCTCGCCGGGTCGGGGCCGAGGACCCGGCCGTGGCGGGCCAGCGCGGCATTCGCCCGGGCCAGGACGGTGCCGGGCAGGATACGCGCCCGGGCGCCGCCCGCCTCGACCTCGATCCCGCTGAAGTGGCGGCGTACGTCCACCAGGATGTCCTCGCCCTGCGCCTGGCCGTTCAGACTCGTGCCCGCCGCCCGGAAGACCAGGTGGCGGCGCTCGACGCGGGCGTAGCGCAGCAGCCGCACCACGTCCTGCACGCTCTCCGGTACGACGACGGCCTGCGGTACGAAGCGGTACGGGCTCGCGTCCGACGCGTAGCGGACCAGGTCGGTGAGGTCGCCCAGCACCTTGTCCGCGCCCAGCAGCCGGACCAGGCCGGCCCGCAGTGCGGGGGGAGTGCCGCCGGCCCTGGTCTCCTCCACCCGGTCCGGTGCGGCCTCCCCCGCGGGTATCGGCCGCAGCGCGGCGCCGCCCTTCGGTTCGAGCACGGGCATCGGGACCTCCCTCGGCGGCGGTCCCCCGGGGCGGGGGGCCAGACCTGGCGGAGAAACATACCGTTCGCCAACCTATGCCCGAGTACGGACCGGTGCGCGGCTTTCCGCGTGCCGGTCTCCTCCCCCGCTCAGGCCGCTCCCGGCCCGGTCTCAGCCTTGGGACGGAGGCGGGGGCCGCCGGTCACCGGCAATACTCACGGGGGAAGCCGGTCCGATGGGGAGGGGGAACGGCGTGCGCGGTGATCTGCGCGGTGATCTGCCGGACGGGTCAACACGGCGGGGCAGGCTGCTGGCCGACACCCTGGTCGAGCTGACCGACACCCTCGGCGACGAGGGCGAGCCCGACGCGGCGCTGCGGCGGCTGGCCGGGCGGACGGTGCGCCTCGCGGGCGTCGCCGCGGCCGGGCTGCTGCTCGCCGAGGAGGGCGGGGACATCCGGGTGGTCGGCGCGTCCTGCGAGCCCGCGCGGCTGCTCAGCGCGGCCGGTCCAGGGCCCGACTGCTACCACAGCGGTACGGCTGCCGCCGTGGCCGACCTGGGCCGCCCGCCGGACACCCTCGCGCCGGACTTCGCCCGGCGGGCGCTGGCCAGCGGCTACGCGGCCGTCTTCGCGGTGCCGGTGCGGCACGGCAAGGAGGTGGTCGGGGCGGTGGTCCTCTTCCGTACGGCCGCGGGGCCGCTGCCGCCGCAGTCCGCGGCGGTCGCCCGCGCGCTGGCCGACGCCGCGGCCATCGGGGTGCTCCAGCGGCGGGCCCGCCGCCGTCATGAGCGGCGGGCGGCTCAGCTCCAGTCCGCGCTGGACACGAGGATTCCGGTGGAGCAGGTGAAGGGGGTCCTGGCGGAGAGGTGGCATGTCAGCGTGGACGAAGCTTTCGCGCTGTTGCGCGCGTATGCGCGGGCGCACCGGCTCCGCGTCTCCGACCTGGCGGTCGGCATCCTCGACGGGACGGTCTCCCTGCCCCCGCCCGCCTGACCGCCCCTGCGGGGGCTTGTCGGGGTGAGCGCTACCCGCGTCGGACCCGCCCCCGTTCGGGGTGAGCGTCACCCACGTCAGTACGCCCCGTTCCCTGGCGGGGCGCTCCGGGGTGGGTGCCGCTTGCGGGCGGTCCCGCGCCCTTCCCCCGGCGGGGGCTCGTCCGGGGTGGGGGCCACTTGCGGCGGCATCGCGCCTTTCCCCCGGTGAGGGCTGGTCGCGCAGGATCCCGCGGCGTCTCCGCCCGGCGCCTCACGCCCTGCCCGCGTAGCTTCCTAAGCCGATCCGTAACGGCCGATCGGGCAGGCAGAAGACTGGTATCCGCCCGCGTAGGGGACGAGGTCGGGGCATGTGAGGACGGCATTCTGGATGGTGTAGCCCAAGCCGCCGAAGATGCCGCAGGGGTGCGCGCAGATCACACTGTCGCTGTCCACGTTCACCGTGTACGGGCCTCCGGTGTCGACGAAGGCGTCGCAGCCCGTGAGCAGTGTGCCCAGCCCTTGCGTGCCGTGGGCGCAGTGCACGGTGGTAGCCGCCTGTGCCGTGCCGGTCGCCGTGGTGAAGCCGCAGAACGTCAGGGCCGCAACGGCCATCAGCGTACGCAGATGTAATGAGCGCAAGACTGCCTCCTTCTCTTCGTGGGCTCCCCATCCTTCTGCCGCGGGCCACGACCGAGGAGGGCCTTTACCGGCCGATGTCGCGAAAAGGGCCGAGGCAGGCGATGAGGTAGCGGCCCCTGGGCCATCGTCGAGAGCCCGCGAGCGGCACCCCCGCGCGGGAAGCCGCGGCAGGGGAATCGCGCGGCCGGCCCCCGGCCCGAGGGAGGGCGGGGGGCCACCGCGAAGTCACC
>NZ_JAJSYW010000186.1:0-14494 GCF_036815005.1 Streptomyces sp. IBSBF 2435
CGCCCGCCCCGACTCCGCCGGCGCCCGGCGCGATCCCCCCGGTACCGGGCACCCCGCCGGTACCGGAGGCGACCGACATGGCGGCAGAGGTCGAGAAGTGGAAGGCGCTGTCCCGGCAGAACGAGCAGCGGGCCAAGGACAACGCGGCGGCCGCGCAGAAGCTGCAGGAGATCGAGGACGCCGCCAAGACCGAGGCACAGCGCCTGGCCGACCGCGCGACGGCCGCCGACGAGCGGGCTGCGGCCGCCACCAAGCTCGCCACGTCCGCGACCGTCCAGGCCCTGGCCGCAACCTCGTTCGAGGACGCCGAGGACGCCGTGGGCGCCCGCGACTGGTCGGCGTACGTCAAGGACGGCGTGATCGACACCGAGAGCATCAAGACCGAGCTGGCCGCTGTCCTGGCAGCCAAGCCGCACTGGGCGAAGGCCACCGGCCCCCGCCAGCCGCGGCCCGACCCGTCGCAGGGCGCCCGCCCGGGCGGTCCGGTCGGCGGCGACCTGAACACCCAGATCGCCGAGGCCAAGGCCAAGGGCGACTGGAAGACCGTGCTGCGGCTGGAGAACTCCAAGCTCGCGAACGTCAAAACCACCTGACCGCCACGGGCAGGCCGCGCGCCGCGCCCTGAGCACACCGAGGGAGACCCCGCATGGCTGGGAGCATCACCGCCCTGGGCACGACCTACAACCTGCCCAACTACACCGGCATCCTCCACCAGCTCACCCCCGACGACACGCCGTTCTTCGCGTCCATCGGCGGGCTGAGCGGCGGCGGCCAGTGCACCGCGACGCAGTTCGAGTGGGAGACCTTCGACCTGCGCAGTGCTGGCCAGAACACCGCCCTTGAAGGGCAGGACGCGCCGACCGAGCAGAACCGGGTGCGCGGCTCGGTGGACAACATCGTCCAGATCCACCACGAGACCGTCGGCGTCAGCTACAGCAAGCTCGCCGCCGTCGGGCAGCGCTCCGGCCTGAACATCGACGCCAACCAGCCTGTCACCAACGAGCTGGACTGGCAGGTCACCAACATGCTCAAGCAGATGGTCCGCGACGTCGAATACAGCTCCATCAACGGCGTCTACCAGAAGCCGACCGACAACACCACGCCCCGCAAGACCCGCGGGATGCTCCAGGCGGTCACCACCAACGTCCAGAACATGGGCACCGCCCTGGGCAACGCGGCCGGCGCCATATCGACCGACGCCTTCACCCTCGCCGCGCACGGCCTGGCCGCCGGCGACCAGGTCGTCCTGGACACCATCGTCAGCCTGACCGGGGTCTCCGCGGACACCCCCTACTTCGTCGTCAGCCCGACGACGAACACCTTCAAGCTCGCCGCGACCAAGAACGGCGCCGCCATCGACCTCGCCGGCGCAGACGGCACCGCGAACGTCACCAAGCTGAGCGCGTGGAGCAAGGCCGCCGTCGACGGCCTGCTGCAGCAGGTCTTCGACAACGGCGGGATCACCGAGTCCGAGACTGCGGCACTGGTCGTCGGCAGCACCGGCAAGCGCGGACTGACCGACGCCTACGCCAACGCCTACGGCAAGTACCAGGAGGCGACCCGCAACGTCGGCGGCGTCAACCTGCAGACCATCGAGACCGACTTCGGCCAGCTGAACATCATGCTCGACCGGCACATGCCCAAGCACAAGCTGCTGGTAGCCAGCCTGGAGCAGTGCATGCCGGTCTACCTGGAAACCCCCGGCAAGGGCCACTTCTTCGCCGAGCCGCTGGCCAAGACCGGGTCCAAGGAGCGCACCCAGCTGTACGGCGAGGTCGGCCTGGCCTACGGCAACGAGCGCTGCCACGGCCAGGCAGTCGGCCTCATGGCCGCCCTGTAAGGAAGGACGCCCGTGGCCGACTTCGCGACTGCCGACGACGTCAACGCCCGGCTGCTCGGCCGCGACCTGACCGCAGCCGAGCGGGCCAAGGTCCCCAACCTGCTCGCGGACGCCAGCGCGATCATGCGCCGAGAGGTCCCCGGCCTGGACCAACCAGCGCCGCCGGCCACCGCCCTCGGGGTGTGCTGCGCGATGGTGCTGCGCGTCGTCACCAACCCCGAGGGCAAGCGGCAGCAGTCCATCGATGACTACAGCTACACCACCGACTCCGCACGGTCGACGGGCCTGCTGTACCTCTCCGACGCCGAACGCGATCTGCTGCAGCCCAACACCAGCACAGCCAGCGGCGCGTTCAGCATCACCCCCACCGCCTCGCGGGAATGCCCGTGAGCGCGGCGGACACCGCGGCCGCCGGGCGGGCCGCGGCCGAGCAGGACATGACCGACCGGTGCCGGATCGAGCGGACCGGGCCGGTCGCCACCAGCGCGGACGGGACCGACACCACGCCGGTCACCGTCCTGTACGACGGGATCTGCCGTGTGAAGCCGGCCGGGACCGCCGCGGTGGTTCCGAGCGCCACCGCGGCGGCCGAGACCTGGCAGCACAAGCTGTCCATCCCCTACGCGGCCGGCGCCGGAATCAGGTCCAACGACCGGGTCGTCATCACGGCCTCGGACGACCCGACTCTGGCGGGCCTGCGTCTGCAGGTCCGCAACATCGACAGGGGCACGCACATCACGGCCCGCCGGATCTGGTGTACGGAGGTGTCCCGGTGAGCAGCGGCATCGTGATCGTGGGCCTGGAGGGGCTCGTCAACGACCTGGCGGGCGGCTCGGCCCGGCTCGCCCGCAACACGACGACGGCCGTGGCCGTCACCGCACGCAAGGTGCAGCAGGGCGCGCGGTCACGGGTGCGCGGCCACAGATACCTGCCGCAGTACCCGTCCTCGATCACCTACGACGTCCGCGCGACGCCGATCGGCGTCGAGGCCGAGATCGGACCCGACAAGGACCGGGCACAGGGCGCGTTGGGCAACCTGATCGAGTACGGCAGCTCGAAGAACGCGCCGATCGAGCACCTGGGGCCGGCGCTGGAGGAGAACGCCGACGACCTGGTGCGCGGGATCGAGATCGCGCTGCACCAGGCGCTGCCGTGACCGCCACGGACCGCCTGGTGGCCGCGCTGGTCGATGCCGGGCTGGCGGTCGGCGACGGTGAGCCCCGCAACGCGGGCGGGGCACTGACGGGCCGGTACGTCGTCGTCCGCCCCCGGACCGAGTTGCGCGGCGACGGCACGGCCGCCGACCCGAACGCCGACCGGTCTCCCGAGATCCAGGTCACCGCGGCGGGGCCGTCCCGGCTCGCGGCCGACCAGGTCGCGGAGCAGGCCCGCACGGTGGCGCTCGGCCGGCTGGAGCCGCCGGACGGCTTCGTGTGGCAGCAGGCCGCACAGTACGTGACCGGCACCGGCACCGCCCCGGAGGCCACCACCGACCCCACCGCCCCGGAGAGCCCGACCTTCTTCCGGGTGGACGTCTACCGGTACTACCTCACCCCGGCCTGAGCGCCGACCAACCCCCGCAGGAGGTGGTGGGCGTGACCACGCCCGACACAACGCCCGAGGCCCAGCCCGAGCTGTACGCCCCCGACGACCCGAACCACAGCCCGTACGAGCACGTGCAGATGGTCAACCCCGCCCAGCCGGACGCGCTGCCGGTCACGGTGACCTGGCTCCAGTTCACGATCATCTGGCAACTGCGCGGCTGGGAGCTGTACACCCCGCCCACCGACCCGCCGAGCGACCCGGGTGACGGCGACGACGGCGATACCCCGCCGGGTGACCCGGGGGCGCCCGCGGACCCCGACCCGGGCGCAGGCGACCCGCCGCCGGACGACTCCGACCCGACCGACCCGACCGAGCCGGGTGCCCCGGCCGACACCCAGGAGTAGGACATGCCCCGTTACGGCACAACCGGCAATATCGCGGTGCGGTTCGCCCCGACCGTCGTAGACATGGCCGCGCCGACCGCTGCCGAGGTCACGGCCGGTGTGAACCTGACGAACCACATGACGCGCGACGGCCTCAAGACCCCGTCCACCGGCAACACCATCGACGCGGCCGACGCCGGGTCGCGCTTCAACGCCACGGCGCCCGGCACCTACGGCGGTGACGCCGCCGAGTACACCGGGCACCGCGACTCCAAGACGGCCAATGACCTGGCGTGGACCACCTTGGAAGCCGGCACCGCGGGCTTCCTGATCGTCGCCCGCGCGGGATTCCACCAGAACGCGACGACCGGCCTCGGCTCCCCGGACGGCGCACCGACCGCGGCCGACCGCTGCGAGGTCTACCCGGTGACGGTCATCTCGCGGGCGCCGTCGGACACGGGCGACAACGAGACCGCGAAGTTCACCGCGCAGATGGCCATCACCGGCGAGCCGGTGCAGGACGCTGTCGTGGCGGCGGGGGCCTGAGCGTGCAGACGACTGATGTGCCGGCCACGTTCTCCGCCGGCTCGGTGCCCGCACCCGCCGAGCAGCCGCAGCCGCTGCGGCTGTCGGAGGTGCGGGCACGGATCCAGCGCCCCCGCACCAGCGTGCCGCTCTACCTCGACGCGGAGCTGGCCTCGGAGATCGCCGACGCGGCGGAGGCACTGGAGCGGGCCGCGGCCTACGACGAGACCTCGAACGAGCCGGACACCGCCCCGGCACTCGCGCGGCATCTGCGGGACCTGGAGGACGCCGCCGAGGCATCCCGCGTGCTGTTCGTCCTCCAGGCGATCAGCCACCGGGCGTACCGGCGGCTGGTGGGCGAGCACCCGCCGACCGAGCAGCAGCGTCAGATGATGGCCGACCTCGGCGCCGAGCCGCCGCCCTACGACGCCGACGCGCTCGCCCCGCAGCTGGTGCGGAAGCAGCTCGTCAGCCCGCAGGTGGATTCCGACGAGGAGTTCGAGGTGTTCTGGGACGAGCTGAACGACGGGCAGCTCCAGCAGCTGTGGCAGAGCGCCCTCGCGGTGCAGCTCGGGGTGACCGACCCGGGCCCAAAATCCGAGACCGCATCCGACATTCTGGCGCGCTTCGGGACCACCTGAGCTACGCAGCCGCCCACGGCATCCCCTACTCGGAGTTCATGGGCCGCGTGCCCGCCGCGGGCGAGCCGCGGTGGACCGAGGAGGACACCGCGCTCGCGGTGGAGTGGACCCGGCTCCAGGCGGAGACGTGCGGCGGCTGCGGCCAGCCCCTCACCGACTCCATGGACGAGGCGTCCGACTGGGACCTGCACAAGCTGACCTGCTTCGCCTGCGAGACGAAGGAGAAGGTCGAGGCCGCGGCTGAGAAGCCGGTCCCCGGCCGCAAGCTCTCCGTCAGCTACGCCGGACGGCACCCCATGCCCGACTGACCCACACAGCACAGCAAGAGGGGGTGGTCGGGATGGCGGACCGTACCGTGCGCGTCAGGCTCCAGGCGGACCTGGGCGCGTACAGCCCTCAGATGACGCGGGCGACGGCGCAGACGGCCCGCTTCGGGGAGGTCGCCAGCGTCGCGGGCCGCGGGGTGCGGGTCCTGGGTGCCGACGCCGGCACCGCGGCGGTCGGCCTGGCCGCGGCCGGCACCGGGGCGCGGGGCGGCGCGGCCGGGCTGCGCGCCGCCGAGGTCGCCGCCGCCCAGTCCGGGCGGGCCATGACCGCGGCCGGTACCGCCTCGCGCGGCGCCTTCGCCTCGATCCGCGGCGGCGCGGCCGGGGCGCTCGCCCCCGTCAAGAGCTTGGGGCTGCTGCTCGCGGGCGGGTCGCTGATCTACGGCATCCACAAGATCGTGGAGCAGGGCAACGAGTACAGCGACGCCATGCTCAAGTTCAGCGAGGTCACCCGGGCCTCGGGGGCGCAGATGCAGGCCGCCGGCCGGGAGGCGCAGGCCCTCGGTGCGGACATGCGGCTGCCGTCCGCGAACAGCGCCGAAGCGGCTGACGCCATGGTCGACCTGGCGAAGGCCGGCCTGGGCGCGCAGGACGCGATCAAGGCCGCACGCGGCACGATCCAGCTGGCTGCCGCCGCCCGCACTGACGTCGCGACCGCGGCGCAGATCGAGGGCGACATCATGGACCAGTTCGCCTTGAAGTCCACGTCGGCGGCGCACGTCGCCGACGTCCTGGCGAACACCTCGAACTCCGCGTCGGGTCAGCTGATCGACCTGTACTACGCGATGAAGTACCTCGGCCCGACCGCGCACTCGTTGGGCGTGAGCGTGGACGAGGCCGCCACCGCGGTCGGCCTGCTCGGCAAGAGCGGCATCATCGGCGAGACCGCCGGCACCAGCCTCCGGGGTGCCCTGGTCAACCTCGCCAAAGAGACCCCGCAGATGAAGAAGGGCCTCAAGACCCTCGGCATCGAGGCATTCGACAGCAAGGGCAAGTTCAAGGGCCTCAAATACGTCGTCACCCAGCTGCACGACGCGCAGGAGCGGCTGACGCAGCAGCAGTTCACCTCGGCCGCCGCGATGGCGTTCGGCAAGCCCGCGCTCTCCGCGATGACCGCGCTCGCCCACCAGGGCGGGGAGGCGTTCGAGCAGTTCGGGACCCAGGTCGGCCGGGTCGGTGGCGCCGAGAACATCGCCGCGGCTGAGTCCAAGGGCCTGGGCGGCGCGATGCGCGGCCTGGGCAAGCAGATCTCCAGCACGTTCCTCCAGGTGTACCAGGGCGTCAGTCCCGTCCTGGAGGGTGTCACCCGTCGCATGACCGCCGGGGTCAGCTCCGCGATCCCCTACGTCAAGCGCGGTATCCGTACCGCGGGTGACCTGTGGACGCTGTACGGGCCGGCCGTCGAGGCGCACCTGCACGCGGCTGAGGCCGGGATCGGGCGGGCGGCGAAGGGTGTCGCCGCGCCGCTGCACCAGGCCCTCGCCGGGATCATGGTGAACGACGCCGGCCTGGCGGTCGCCGGGGTGCGCGCCGTGGACAAGACCCTCCGCAACGCCGCCTCGGCCGCGGCGCCGCTGGAGGGCGGTATGCAGGACGTCGCCCGGTCGGTATCGGGGACGTCCGGCGCGGTCGGCGTCCTGTCTGGGCGCCTCCAGACCGCGGTCGGGTGGGCGGGTGACCTGACCGGGGTGCTCCGGCCGATCGCCCAGGTCGTGGGCGGGGTTGCGCACGCCTTCGCGGGGCTTCCCGGCCCGGTCCAGCTGTCGGTGCTCTCGATGCTGGCGCTGCGGCCGTTCCGCGGACAGATCAGCGCCATGCAGACCTCCGTCGTCGGCTTCGGCCGGGCGGGCATCAACGCCTTCCGCGGGGTGGGGGACGCCAGCCTGTACCAGCGGGTGCAGGCCGCCCACGCCGGTGTGACCCTGTCGCGCATGGGCGGCGTCATGGCCGAGCTGGAGACGCGCTCGCGCACCATCGCCTTGATGGGCGCCAGCTTCCGCAGCACATCCGGCAGCATCCAGGCCGCAGGCGGCCGGCTGGTCGGGTTCCGGGCGGCGGCCGGCGGTGCGGCCACCGCGATCGGTGTCGGCGCCGGCCGCGGCCTGCTCGGCGCGACCCGCGGCCTGGTCGGCTTCCTCGGCGGGCCGTGGGGCATCGCCATCGCCGCCGCGATGATCGGCCTGGACATGCTGGCGAAGAAGCACCAGCAGGCCGCAGCAGCTGAGGCGGCGCACCAGCAGCGGATCTCCACCCTGGCCCAGGCGCTCCAGGCGTCGAACGGCGTCGTGGACGAATCCGTGCGGGCGGCGGCTGCGCAGATGCTCCAGGACTCCAAGCTCGCTGACGGCAAGACCCGGCTCATGGACGTGATGGGCAAGTCGGGGGTCACGCTCAAGCAGCTCACCGACGGGTACCTCGGCGGCAGCACCGTCATGGACAAGCTGGGGGCGTCCGTCGCCGCCACGGCAGCGGCGAGCCTCAAGGCCCGTGGGCCGATGGACGCGACCACGAAAGCGCAGATGCAGGCCGTCCAGGCGCTCAAGGACATGGGCGCCGACCTGCCGGACGCGGTCCACAGCTGGAAGGACATCGCCGCCGCGGAGAAGGACGCGTCAGGCGCGGCCACCAGCGCAACGTCGCCGACGTCCCGGCTCCAGGGCGCGATCAGGACTCTCGGCGATTCGACGTCGGACGCGGCGACGAAGGCGTCCGCGCTGCACACCGCCCTGGACCTGCTGTCCGGCGGCGAGTTGGACGTGCAGGCGGCCGTCGCCGACATGAACAGCGCGGTCACCGACCTGAACTCGACGTGGAAGACCGGCGTCGACCACGCGAAGGGCTGGAAGGACCAGCTCCTCCAGGTCGACGGCTCACTCAACACCACCTCGGAGAACGGGCAGGAGCTGTTCAACAAGCTCCAGGCGCTCAACGCCTCCACCTCCTCAGCGGCGCAGGCCACCTTCGACTACGCCAACGCCAACGGCCAGTCGAGTACCGCGCTCCAGCAGGCCGAGGCGCGGATGCAGACCGCGTACGACGCCGCGGTGAAGGCCGCGATGGGGTTCGGAATCGACGCCGATCAGGCGAAGCTGCTGGCAGCACAGATGGGGTTCATCCCGTCCAATCTCGTTCTGACCATGAAGAGCGACTTCACGGACACCGAAAAGGGTCTGCTGTACGTCCAGGGTCTCGCGGGGCACTTGCCCAAGGGCGAGACGATCCGGGTCGAGGCGCCGACGGCGGAGGCGTAGGCCGACCTCAAGGGCCTGGGGTTCCAGCTCAAGCAGCTGCCCGGCGGCAGGTATGTCGAGATCACCGCGCCGACGGACAAGGCCGCGAAGGCGCTCGATGCGTTCATCGCGAAGAAGATCCCGGGCAAGGCCGCGACGGTCCAGATGCTGACCTCGCAGGCCGAGGCGGACCTGACCAGCCTGCAAAGGAAGGTGGCGAAGACCAAGGGCCGCACGGTCACGATCAAGGCGCCCACCGCGGAGGCGCAGGCCGACCTCAAGGCGCTCGGCTTCAAGATCACACAACTCCCGGACAAGAAGGTGAAGGTCACCATCCCGACCGGCGGCGCCGCTGCTGCGGCGGCCACGATCCACAACTACATCAACGGGATCACCGGCAGGACCGTGACGATCCGGGTCACCAAAGCGGACCAGGTCAACCCGATCAACCGGGGGAACGCGAACGGGAACATCTACCGCCGGGCCTACGCCGATGGCGGCATGGAGCAGCACGTCGCGCAGATCGCGCCGGGCGGGTCGATGCGGCTGTGGGCGGAGCCGGAGACCGGCGGCGAGGCGTACATCCCGCTGTCGCCGGCGAAGCGTGCGCGGTCCACCGCGATCCTGCGGATGGTCGCGAAGCAGTTCGGGTACGACCTGGAGCACTTCGCGCAGGGCGGCATCACGGCCTTCGCCGGCGGCGGCCTGGGTGGCTTCCAGTACAGCCCGGCCGACCCGACGGCGACGCTCGGCGTCAGCGCCGGGTGGGACCGCTACAGCTCAGCGGTGGACCGGGTCACCACGGCCGGGAAGACGCTGGCGTCGGCGCTCGCGGACGCGGCGAAGAAGGCCGGCGCGGTGCGGGACGCGGAGCGCAACCTCTCCACGGTCAGGTCGCGTCACCACACGGCGGCGCAGCTGGCGGCGGCCGAGGACAAACTGGCGAAGGCCAGGACGGCGAGCAGCGCGGCGGTGAAGAAGGTCACGGCCGACCGCAAGGCCCTCGACTCGGCGGACAGCGCGCTCGGGGTGAAGGCCGGCACCAAGGCGGTGACCGGGATCAACCTGGCGGCCTACGGCAAGCAGCTCGCGGCGGCCAACTCCGCGAACGCGGCGTGGGAGCGCAACCTGGCCACGGTCGGGAAGCGCGCCGGATCGGATGTGGAGGACATCCTCCGCGGGATGGGCGACGACGGCACAGCCCTGGTCGCCGCCCTGGCCAAGGCCACCGGGAGCCAGTTCACCCAGATCGTCAACCAGCTCAAATCGTTGGCGCCGACGGCGCAGGCGACGCTCGCGGACTACACGGCGCAGCTCGACGCGGCGAACAAGGGCAGCGCGGCCTTCCAGGCGAACCTGCTCAAGCTCGCCTCGATGGGCGACACCGCCCTTGCCTCGCAGCTGGCGGCGCAGGGCGATGACGCGGCGGCGGCCATCGCGGCAGCCGCGGTGAAGTCGCCGGGCGCCGCCGCCGCGGCGGACAAGGGCGCGGCCACCAACGCGGCCCTGCTCACGCCGGACGACCTCGCGAACGCGATCACCGTGCTGGGCGTGCTCCGGTCGCACCCGGGTGCGGGCATCGCGGACGTGATCGCCGCCGGTGTGGACTGGGCGACGCTGCGGACGCTCGCACCGAAGATCGCAAGCCAGGTCAAGGCGATCAGCGGCAGCGACACCTTCGTGCAGCAGATGCGCGGCCAGCAGGTCGCGATGGCGCGCGGCGGCATCCTCACCCAGCCGACGACCGTCCTCGCGGCGGAAGCCGGAAAGCCGGAGTCGTGGATCCCCTGGGACAGCACCGCCCGCTCCCGGGCGCTGCTCGCCCGCACCGCGACGGCGTTCGGGTACCACCTGACGCCGATGCGCGGAACCGCGGCCGGCGCGGCGCCGGTGCAGCACAGCGAGACGCACCACACCTGGCACCTGCACGGCGCGCACCAGTCGCTCGCCGAGCAGAAGGCCGACCTGGTGCGGCACATGACGTTCGTCGGCTGATGGGAAGGGGGCGGCAATGGCCGCAGGTCTCCAGCCGGGGTTCCGGTTCTCCCAGCTCACGATGCAGCTGGGGGGACTGGTCCTCGGCCAGGTGGACGACGCGGGGGTGCACTGGCACTGCGCGACGCTGGACGGCTGGGAGTCCCCCGACGTGCGGCAGACCCTCACAGAGCGCACGGCCGACCACGGCGCCTACGCCGGCCCGGTCTACCTCCAGGAGCGGGTCATCACCCTGGCGGGCAAGGCGGTCTGCCCTGACTACGTCTCGACGTTCTCGGCGATCGAGCAGATCAAAGCCGCCGCAGGCCTGGCCGACACGCTGCTGACGGTGTACGAGCCGGTCGCCCGGCAGGCCACCGTCCGCCGCTCCGGGAAGGTCCTGGCGCAGAGGCTGACGGACCGGGTGGTGGACTGGAGTATCCAGGTCACCGCGGCGGACCCCCGGCTGTACGCGGTGACCGCGACGACGGTGGCCCTGCGCCTGCCGTCCGTCAGCGGGGGCCTGACGTTCCCGATCACGTTCCCGCTGACCATCCCCGCGGACGTGGTGGTGGGCGACGCCGCAGCCGTCAACACCGGCACCGTCACGGCGCGACCCGTGATCACCGTCGCCGGTCCGGTGAGCCAGCCGCAGGTGACCGTGACCGGCCCGAGGGGCACCTCCGCCGTCCTCACCTACAGCGGGGACATCGCCGCCGGGGACACGCTCGTCCTGGACGTGGACGCGCGCACCGTCCTCTACAACGGCGCCGCCAACCGGCGCGCACTGCTGACCGGTTCGTGGCCGCACCTGCCGCCCGGGCAGTCCACGATCGCGTTCCGCGCTGCCGCGGACAGCCCCACCGCGACCTGCACCGTCACCTACCGATCCGCCTGGATGTGACCATGACCATCACCGCTTTCCCGATCAACGCCAGCGCGGGCAGTCCGGCGTACTCCAGCCAGCAGTTCCGCGAGAGCCTGGCGGCGCTGCTCAGCCCGGGCGCGGCCGGCCTCCAGGTCCAGGCCGGTGTGCGCCCCGGGCCAGGGCTGGGCGTGTCCGTGTCCGGGACCACCGTCACGGTCACACCGGGCGTCGCTGTGATCCAGGGCGGATCCTCGGTCGCGCAGGGACCGTACATGCTGGTGGCCGACGCGAACGTCACCGCGACGCTGGCCGCGGCGGACGCCACGAACCCGCGGGTGGACCTGGTCTACGCCCGGGTGCGGGACACCGACGCCGACGGGTCCGGCGCCCGGGACGGCGCGGTCCTGGTCCTCACCGGCGTCCCGGCGCCGTCGCCGGTCGCACCGACGCCCACCGACCCTTCGTGCGTCGTGCTGGCCACGGTCAGCGTGCCCAAGTCCGGCGGCGGCGCCGCGGTCGTCTCGACGGCGACGCGGGCGTACACCGCGGCGGCCGGCGGCCTCACCGTCGGCACCGTCGCCCCGCCCAACCCCTACACCGGGCAGCTGTGGGACTCCGGCGACGGCACCCGCCGCTGGGACGGCACCCGCTGGCGGTACCTGTCCTACGCGCCCGTCACCAGCGCGCAGGCGGCCAACCCCCCGTGGACCACGAGCGGTGTGTTCGTGGACTTCCTGTCCGCGTCCTGGGCGCCGGTCACCGTCACCGTGCCGCCCTCCGGCATGGTCCGGGTCACCATCGGCGCCGACGTCATGAACGTGGTGTCCAGCACGGGGCTGACGCAGGCGGCCTGGCGGGCGTCCGGCGCAGCCACCATCGCCCCCGGCCCGAGCACGTCCATCCTGGTGCGCGGCACCCGGATATCCGCCGGCCGCTCCTACCTGATCACCGGCGCCACCGTGGGCGCCAGCCTGACCATCACGCCGCAGTGGTACATCACCTCCGGCGGCGCCGGCACCGTCAGCATCACCGGCGGCACCCTGGAGGTGACCCCCGTCCCGTGATCGGACCGGTGATCCTCGACTGGTACGGGTGCGACCTGCACAGCGGGCAGATCGTCGCCGAGCTGCCCGCGCTGAGCACGGACCAGGCCCTCAGCCGGAAGCTCGGCGCGTCCACCACCAGCTCCCTGACGCTGGCCCTGGACGGCGCCCCGGCCGGCTGGGAATCAGCCACCATGCCGGGCCGCACCATGCTGGTGCCGGTGGACCGGGCGACCGGTCAGCCGCTCACCGCGGGCATCGTGCTGACCCGGGCGGGCGGCACCGACCCGGCCCTCAGCCTCGGCATCGCCTCGCCGGAGGCGTACATGGACCGCCGGTACGCCGCGGCCGGCACATGGGTGGGCGCCGACCAGGCCGTCATCCTCACCACGACCGCAGGCCCGCTGCTCACCCAGGCGCCTCCGTTCGTGTTCGACGCCCCCGGCACCGGCATGCCGGCCTCGTACTCCGTGGCCGACGGCGACGACCGCACGGTCCTGTCCGTCTGGCAGGAGCTGATGGACCAGGACGCCGGCCCGGAATGGACCGTCGACGTCCGCTGGAACGCCGGCCGGACAGGGTTCGAGCTGCCAATCCGCGTCCGCGCCGCGAACAGCATCGGCACCGTCACCACCACGCCGATGGCCGTTTTCGACCTGCCCGGCTGCATCAGCGCGTACACGCTGACCGAGTCCTACGAGGACGGCAAGGGCGCCACCACCGTGCGCGCCTACGGCGACGGCGAGGGCGACGCCCGCCTGCGCTCCGCCGACCACAGCGCCGACGCCCTGCTCGCCGCCGGGTACGCCCTGTGGGAGTACCGCTACACCCCCGCCTCGGCCACCACCGACCCCGTAGCGCTCGACGCCTCCGCGGCCGGCACGCTCACCGCGATGGCCACCGGCAGCACCGTGTGGGACGTCACCGCCACCGCGTCCGCCGCGCCCCGCCTCGGCCAGGACTGGGCACTGGGGGACAGCATCGGCGTGCAGATCGCCCGATCCCCCCGGCACCCCGGCGGCGCGGCCACAGTCGCCCGCTGCTGGGCCTGGGAGCTCGACCCGGCCGCCGACACCGTGCGGCCGGTCCTCGTACAAGAGGAGACATGAATGCCACGGCGTATCGACCAGCTGCCCCCCGACGCCACGACCCTCGCCCGCAGGCTCGCCGCCCTGGAACGCGAAGTACGGGAACTGCGCGCCTCCAAGCGCGCGTCCTGGGCCACGATCGGCGGCGGGGACACCACCATCACCGGCGCCCGCATCCAGACCGCCGAGACCGGCCACCGCGTCGTCCTGGACGCCGACGGCGCCCTGAAAACCTACGACGACGACGAGCACCAGACCAACTACGTCGGCGGAGCCGACAACCGGATCTGGAACCAGGCCGGATGGGACCCCGACGGTACCCCGAACGGCGAGTGGGTCGCCCTCTCGACCGGGAACATCCAGCTGGGCGACGGCGACGCGATGTCGATCGACGACCAGGACCAGACCCTGACCGGCATCCTGGGCATCGCCGGCCCGCAGAGCATCGCCCTGACCTCGCCCGCCATCCACGGCACATACGCGAACCAGGCCACGGCCATCCTGTCCGCCGGACTGGCCGGCGGCCAGAGCGGCACCGTCAGCGCACCCGCGGTCCAGGTCATCGGCGGAGCAGACATCGCCGTCAGCGGCGCCCTGGTCAAACTCAGCAGCGCTTTTGACATCCCGAGCTGGCGGTACGTCCCCGAGACCGGGCACGCACCGACGTACAACACGAACTGGGCGGGCGGATCGAACGCGAGCGCCAACTACGGGTCGATGCAGTACCGCCTGGACGCCGAGGACAACGTCCACATCTGCGGAACCGTGCACTGCACCCTGGCCGCCGGCCTGGCCGCAGGCAGCTACACGCTCTTCACGCTGCCGGTCGGGTGGAGGCCGAAGAAGATCTGGCCCGCGGTCGGCGCCCATGTGTCCGGCACGGACGCCTGGAAGACCGCGATCCGCGTCAACGTCGACCTGAGCGGCTCCGTCAACTTCAACACGGCGTCGGCCATCGCGCAGAACGACGGCATCTACTTCAACGTCGTCGTGCCGCTCGGCAACATCGCCTGACCCACCCCGCCCCGCCC
>NZ_JAJSYW010000187.1:0-27710 GCF_036815005.1 Streptomyces sp. IBSBF 2435
CCAGTTCCTCTACCAGGGCAAAAACCCCAACGCAGGCGGCAGCTACGACCAACTGCCCTGGCGCCCCGGAGTCCTCACCCTCCAGCACTGACCCACCAGACCGTACCCACCGACCGAGGGGCCCCGGCCGTACGCCCGCCAGGGCCCCTCTCCCCGCTTGGTGCGGCCGGCCGGCCCCTGGCCCCTGGCGAGCTCGGGGAGGGGGCTCTGCCGGCCTGAGCGGTGGCGGCCTGCTCGCGCGGCGACGGAGGGACCGGGAAGCGGCCGACCGCTGCCCGGGAAGCCGTGCGACCCCGGCCCCGACCGGGATTCCGGCGTCCTCGCCGCCCAGTGCTCGCTGCACATTCAGCAGCACCTCCCGATCGCGCCGAAGCGCCTGCAACCCCTCGTCGAGTGCCGCAACGTCATCGGCGGTTCTCTCCCGTCCCTCCGCGTTGGCCCCGGCGCCCGGTTGATCCGGCCTGCGCATCGGTTGAGGAAAACGTCTTCTCGGCGCTCGTCGTCGGCTCTGCGCGGAGCCAATCGCGGTATCCGCAGGGAGCGGTGGCCTTGCGCGCTCCCTTGACCCGGGATTCGGCCGGTCCTACGGTATCCGCTGGAAAACCGTTTGCTCGATTGCGCAGAGCGCACATGACGTAGGCCGGCCGAACCAGGCACCGCAGGACGGGCGGGGCGCTGGTGTCGACGGCGCTACCGGTTGCACGGCATCACCCCAACTCCTCAGGAGGGCATTTCGCCATGCGTGGATTCGCGCATCTCCAGCCAAGGCGGCCGCTGGGCCGCACCCTCGGTCTGGGAGCCGCAGCGCTGGGCGTGGTCTCGACCGCGTTCCTCGGCGCCCCCGCCCAAGCGGCACCGACCCCGTCCACCACCCTCGTGGTCAACGCCAACCAGGTCCTGCGGCCGGTCACCCATGTCGCGACCGGCTCGCTGTACGGACTCGCCAACGCCAGCGCGCCGGCCGACAACCTGGTGCAGGCGATCAAGCCGAACACATTCGTGCAGATGCCCGCCGGCGGACACCAGCAGGGCTCGGGTGACATCCTGGTCGTCGCACCGAAGGCCGCCAGGGCGGGCGCGAAGGTCGTCAACCGGCTGTCCGACTACTACGCGGGCTGGCCGTACCAGTTCAGCTGGAGCAACTGGCTGAGCGTGGTCGACGACCAGATCGCCAAAACCAAGGCCGCGGGGATCACCAACCTCGCCGCCTACGCACCGTGGAACGAGTCCGACAACACCTGGCTCTCCCAGAACGGCACCTTCGAGGACTTCTGGACCAGGACCTACCGCGAGATCCGCTCGAAGGACTCCACGACGCCGATCCAGGGCCCGAGCTTCTCGGACAACATCAGCGACATGGACAACTTCCTGAAGAACGCGGTCGCCACCAACACCGTGCCGGACATCATCGCCTGGCACGAGCTGATCCGCTCCTCCAAGATCGCCGGCGACGTCGCCACCGTCACCGCGCTGGAGAACAAGTACGGCATCAGCCCGCGGCCGATCGCCATCGAGGAGTACGCAGCCCCCTCCGAGGTCGGCATCCCGGGTGCCCTGGTGGGCTACGTCGCCAAGTTCGAGCGGCTGGGCGTCCACGATGCCGAACTGGCCTTCTGGAACCAGTCCGGAGCGCTCGGCGACCTGCTGACCGGCCAGGGCGGCAGTCCCAACGGCGCCTACTGGCTGTACAGGTGGTACGCCGACATGAGCGGCTCGATGCTCACCACCACCGCGCCCGCGCAGACCGGCATCGACGGAGCGGCGTCCCGCAACAGCGCGGGCAACGAGGTCGACGTCATCTTCGGCGGCGGGTCCGGCGACTCCGCCGTCACTGTGAACGGCCTGAACTCACTCTCGGCCTTCGGGTCGACCGCGCACGTCAAGGTCGAGTACACACCGTCGCGTGGCCGCACCACCGCGGTGTCAGGGCCGATCACCCTGTCCGATTCCAACTACACGGTGAACAACGGCTCCATCACCGTCCCGGTGACCACCAACACCACTGACGGGTACCACCTGGTGATCACGCCGGGAACCGGGGGCGGATCCACCACCCTGGACGGCAACTACCTCATCACCAACAAGAACAGCGGACTCGCGCTCGACACCCAGAACAGGGGCACCGCCCAGGGCACCCTGGTCGACCAGGCCACCCTCAGCTCCTCGTCCACCCAGACCTGGAGCCTGGTGTCCGCCGGCTCCGGTCTCTACAAGATCCGCAACCAGGCGAGCGGTCTGCTGCTCGGCATCACCAACGCCGGCACTTCGGACGGCGCCACGGCGCTGATCTGGGGCGACAACGGAACCTCGGACCACCTGTGGAGTGCCGTGCCCGACGGCACCGGCTACTACAAGATCGTCAACAGCAACAGCCACCTGCTGCTGGGCGTGCAGAACATGAGCACCAGCAGCGGCGCCCAGGTCCTGCAGTGGGATGACAACGGTACCGCCGACCATCTGTGGAAGCTCACCGCACGCTGACATCCGGTCGCCGACTCCGAGTCGATGAATCAGCCCGGCCGGTCGCCCCCGAAGTCCAAGGGGCAACCGGCCGGGTGTCAGGCGGAATCACGGATGACCAACTGGCAGGGAACGGTCCGGACACCGCCGGCCGTCGTGCCGTCGATGGCGTCCAGCAGCCGCAGGGCGGCAATGCGGCCGATCTCGCCCAGGTTCATGTCGATCGTGGTGAGCGGGGGACGCGAGGCAAGCGCCATGGTGTCCCAGTTGTCGTAGCCGACGACGGCGGTGTCGTCGGGAACGTGCCGTCCTTCCTCGCGGAGCGTGTCGGTGACGCCTCGGGCGATCTGGTCGTTCCCGCAGAAGAAAGCGTCGGTTCCCGGCGCGGCGCGAAGTACGCTTCGGGCGGCTCGCCGTCCCCAGGCCTCGCTCCAGTCGCCGAAGTACACCTGCCCGCCTGAGAGTTCGAGGCCTGCACGGGCGAGCAGGTCCTGGGTGAGCCCCGCGCGCAGGCGGGCCGCCGCGTGGTGGGCCGGGCCGGACACGTGTGCGATGCGCTGCCGCCCCGAGCCGATCAGGTGCTCCACGGCCAGCCGGGCCCCGCCCTCGTCGTCGCTGGCCACCGACATGTCCGCGGAATCCTCCGACGGGGCCAGCGCGTAGACGGTCGGGACGTCCTGCAGGCCCCGCAGCGGCGGCCTGGGGTCCGTACGCCGTCCGGTGACGATGATGCCGTCCACCCGGCGGGCCAGCAGGGTCTGCACGTAGTGGCGTTCGCGGATCGCGTCGCCACGGGTGTCGCACAGCAGGACGGAGATCTTGCCGGCGCCGAGCGCGTCCTCCGCGCCGAGCAGCACCGGCGTGCTGAAACGGCCGATTCCGTCGGTGGTGATCAGTCCCACCGTCCAGGTACGCCCCGCCAGCAGCGCCCGGGCCTGCTCGTTGGGCTGGAAGTCCAGGCGCCGTGCCGCTTCGAGCACCCGATCGCGGGTCTCAGGACGCATGCGGCCGTTGCCGCTCAGCGCCTTGGACGCCGTACCCACGCTGACGCCCGCCACCACGGCCACATCCGTCAGTGTCACCCGCCCCGGACGTGGGCGCCGATCAGTCTCTGTCACGGACAATCCTTTTCTCATCTTCAGGCCAGCATTCATCCTGCCAGTAGTCGGCCGGTATCCCAAGCCTCATGCGCAGACCGCACAGTGACCGCGTGAGAGGTCTTGACGGCCTCGCCGGGCGTCCCTAGGTTTCGTTCAAGAAAACCGTTGCTCATCTCGAGCGCGGGCCGATCCGTCGACGGCCGGTGCATCCGCGTGGACGTGACCCGCGGTGTCGCCGGCCGGAACGGCATCCTTCGCCCGACCGTACATTCCAGGGGAGATCCATGTCCCAGAGCAAACCGACATCACCTGGCCCTGCCGGGCCCGTGCGGCCGGGGCCCGGGGGCGCCCTGCGTCCCGTTGCGGCGGCCGACATCACGGGCGGTTTCTGGCATGGCCGCCGTGAGGTCAACGCCCGTGTCGGGATTCCGCAGGGGCCGGACCTGCTGGAGTCGGCCGGGAACCTGCAGAACCTGCGGCTGGCGGCAGGCACGGCCGAAGGAGCTATCAGGGGCGACCTGCCCTTCATGGACTCCGACGTCTACAAGTGGCTGGAGGCCGCCGCCTGGCAGCTCGGCGCGTCGGCCGCTCCTGTCGAGGCCGGCCCGGCTGCCAAGCCCGGGTTGGCCGCCGATGTGGATCGGATCATCGCGCTGGTCGCGGATGCCCAGCAGCCCGACGGCTATCTGAACACCTGGTTCCAGGTGACCGCGGACGGCCGCCGCTACGAGGACCTGCGCTGGGGGCACGAGCTGTACTGCGCCGGTCACCTCATCCAGGCCGCGGTCGCCCACCACCGGGCGACCGGCGGCAAGGAACTGCTGGACGTGGCGGTCCGGTTCGCCGACCACCTGGACTCCGTCTTCGGCCGCGGCAGGCAGATCGACGGCTTCGACGGCCACCCCGAGGTCGAGACAGCGCTGGTCGAGCTGTACCGGGAGACCGGCGAGCGGCGCTACCTGGATCTGGCGGGCTATTTCGTGGAACGCCACGGCCACGGCCTGCTCGGCGGTGAAGCGTACTGCCAGGACCGGACGCCGCTGCGGGTCCAGGAGAACGTCGAGGGCCACGCGGTGCGCCAGTTGTACCTGCTGGCCGGTGCCGCGGACCTGGCCGCGGAGACCGGGGACGCCGGACTGCTGGCGGCGTGCGAGCGGCTGTGGGCGGCCATGGTGGCCACCAAGACCCACATCACCGGCGGACTCGGCGCCCATCACGACGAGGAGGACTTCGGCGACCCGTACGAACTTCCGAACGAGCGTGCCTACTGCGAGACGTGCGCCGCTGTCGCATCTGTGCACTTCAGCTGGCGGATGGCGCTGCTCACCGGGGAGGCCCGCTACAGCGACCTGATCGAGCGCACACTCTTCAACGGCTTCCTCGCCGGCGTCTCGCTGGACGGCGAGAGCTGGCTGTACGTCAATCCGCTCCAGGTCCGCGACGGCCACACCGACACCGGCGGCGACCAGTCCTCCCGCAGGACCCGGTGGTTCCGCTGCGCCTGCTGCCCGCCCAACGTCATGCGGCTGCTCGCCAGCCTCCAGCACTACATCGCCTCCACCGATGCGGGCGGCCTGCAGATCCACCAGTACGCCACCGGCCGATACGCCGGCGACATGGCCGGTGACCCGCTTGTTGTGAGCGCTCACACGGACTATCCCTGGTCGGGAACCGTGCGGCTCACCATCGAAGAGTGTCCCCTGGACAGGCCGTGGACCCTGTCCCTGCGCATCCCCCAGTGGTCCACCGGCCACCGGATCTCGGTGACGGGATCGGAAGCCGCGCCCGCCACCGTGGAGGCCGGCTGGCTGCGGCTGGAGGGACGGTGGACCCCGGGTGACGAGGTCACGCTCGAACTGGCCACCGCACCGCGGCTGGTGGCGGCCCACCCCCGCGTCGACGCCGTCCGCGGCTGCGTCGCCGTCGAACGCGGGCCACTCGTGTACTGCCTGGAGGGCGTCGACAACCCTGGTGGACTGGACGACGTCGTCATCGACACCACCCGGCCGCTTCTGGCGGAGCCACGCCCCGAACTACTGGGCGGCGTCGTCACGGTGACGGCCGCAGGGTACCGGCGCACTCCCCCCGACTGCGGCTGGTGGCCCTACCGCGATCTCGACGGGCCGGATCGCACCTCCGCTCGGCACACCACGTCCCAGGACCTGGCGGTGGCCCTGACCGCCGTCCCCTACTACGCCTGGGCCAACCGGCACGGCGGACCCATGCGGGTGTGGATACCCGCTGACTAGGCCGCAGCCTCCCGCTCGCGCTCATTCTCATCGACCCGTCACGAACCAGCCAAGGATCACCATGAGACACACACGCTTCGCCATCGCTGCCGTCGCGGCCTGTACCACTCTGGCCGGGGTCACCGCCTGCGGCGGCTCCGACGGCGGCTCGTCCTCGTCCGCCGCGTCGGGGACCTACACCTTCTGGGACCCCTACCCGCAGTTCGACGGTTCCTCGGCGTGGGCGAAGCTGGTCGCGGCGTGCGGCACCAGAGCGGGCGTCAGCGTCAAGCGCACTGCGTACGACACCACCGACCTGGGCAACAAGGCCCTGCTTGCGGCCCAGCAGGGCAACGCCCCTGACGTGATGCTCGTGGACAACCCGGTGGTGTCCACCCTGGTGCAGGCCGAGATCCTCAACAAGATGAGCGACGTCGGTGTGTCGACCACGTCGATCCAGGCCAACATCATCGGCGCCGGCACCCTGGACGGTTCGTCCTACGGCATCCCTATCGGAGCCAACACCCTGGCGCTGTACTACAACAAGAACGTACTCGACGCCGCCCACGTCGACCCTGCCTCGGTCAAGGACTGGGACTCCCTGACCGCGGCACTGCAGAAGGCCAAGGCCGCGGGCAGGAAGGGCATCACCTTCTCCGCGATCGGCACCGAGGAGGGCAGCTTCCAGTTCCTGCCCTGGTTCTGGGGCGCCAAGGGCGACCTGACCCACTTGGACAACCCCGACGGGCAGGCTGCACTGACGCTGTGGAAGAACTGGGTCTCCCAGGGATTGGCTCCCAACGACGTGCTGAGCAACACCCAGACCACCAGCTGGCAGGAGTTCGCCACCGGCCAGTACGCCTTCGGGGAGAACGGCACCTGGCAACTGGCCAACGCCAAGAAGGCCGGCTTCCCCTACGGTGTGATCAGCATCCCCGCCCGCGCCGGGGGCGCCGCTCCGGCGCCGACCGGGGGAGAGTTCGTGACGGTGCCGGTGCAGAAGGACACGGCACGGTACAAGGTCTCGGCGAAGATCGTCGCCTGCCTGACCGACAGCCCGAACCTGCTGGCGACCGACACCACCTTGTCCTACATCGCCCCCACCGGCGTGGTGCAGAGCCAGCAGACCACCGCCGACCCGGAACTGAAGCCCTGGACAGAGGCAGTGGCGGCTGCCCGTGGGCGGACCAGCGACGGCCTGGGCGTGCGCTATCCGGTGATCTCCCAGCAGTTGTGGACGGCGGTGCAGTCGGCGCTTTCCGGGAGCAAGAGTCCGCAGGCGGCGCTGAAAGCCGCGCAGTCCGCGGCTGACAGCCACAAGGACTGACCGATCCGGCCTCCGCGCAGGCCTCCGCGCCATCGGGTACAGGGCTGTCCCGGCCCGGTATTTGATGAATGAGACCCCGCCGTGCCGCCGCCCGTCCCGGCGGCACGGCGGAACCTGCACCGTTCCGGCCTCCCGAGCCTCCCGCGTCCCCCCGTGTACCGGGACGGCGACGGTACGTGCCCGGGCTGGATCGCGGTCCGCCCCGGCAGCCCACTGATGGAGGAGTACATATGTCCACCGTCCACGTCGACGGAGTCCCGTTGCCGCCGATGGAGCCCGGGACCGGTCGCGAGCAGGCGCGCTCCCGGCCACGCCACACCGCCCCGGGCCGTCATGGCCGCAGGACCTCACAGCTGGCCGCCTGGGGGTTCCTGGCGCCGGTCATCGTGTACCTGGGGGCGTTCTACGCCTATCCGCTGTACCGCAACCTCGACCTGTCGTTGCGGCACTACACGGTGCGGTCCTTCGTGCAGGGCGGTGCGCCCTTCTCCGGCTGGGACAACTTCCGGCAGGTGATGGACGACCCGACGTTCGGCACCGCCCTGCGCAACACGATGGTCTTCACGCTGGTGTCGATCCTCTTCCAGTACGTCCTCGGGCTCGCGCTCGCGGTGTTCTTCCACCGCGGCTTCCGTCTCGCCCCGACACTGCGCGCGCTGTTCCTGATCCCGTGGCTGCTGCCGTTGATCGTGTCGGCCTCGACCTGGTCGTGGATGCTCAACAGCGAGTCAGGCGTGGTCGACTACGCCCTGCATCTGACCGGCATCGGGGAGGTGGACTGGCTGACCTCGCCGCACTGGGCACTGACCTCGGTGATCATCGCGAACATCTGGATCGGCGTCCCGTTCAACCTGGTCATCCTCCACAGCGGCCTGCAGAACATCCCCGCCGAGCTTTACGAGGCCGCCTCGCTGGACGGCGCGAGCGGCTGGCAGCAGTTCCGGCGCATCACCTTCCCGCTGCTGCGGCCGGTCTCGGCCATCACCGTACTGCTCGGCCTGATCTACACCCTCAAGGTCTTCGACCTGATCTGGATCATGACCAAGGGCGGCCCAGGCGACGCGTCGACCACCCTGTCCACCTGGTCCTACCGCTTCGGCTTCGGATCGCTGCTGCCGCAGTTCGGCCCCGGAGCCGCGGTCGGCAACATCCTCATCGTCATCGCCCTGGTCTTCGGCCTGTTCTACATCCGCCTCCAAAGGAGCCAGCCGGCATGACATCCCGAGTGTTCCGCTCCCGCCGCAACACCGTCATCGGCGTCGTCCTGACCGCGGTCATGCTCTTCCCGGTCTACTGGATGGTCAATGTCTCGCTCACCCCGCAGCAGGACATGCGCAAGAGCCCGCCTGACCTGCTCCCGCTGCACCCCACCTTCACCGGCTACCGGGCCGTCCTCGACGACCAGCTGCCCTACCTGTGGGTGAGCCTGCTGATCGGTCTGGGCACCGTCGCGCTGACCCTGGTGCTGTCCGCGCCGGCCGGCTACGCCATGGCCAAGCTCCGCCCGCGCGGCGGAGGCCTGGTCGGACTGGTGCTGCTGATCGCCCAGATGATCCCCGGGATCGTGATGGCGATGGGCTTCTACGGCATCTTCCTCAACCTCGGCATCATGAACACCTGGTGGGGACTCGTCGTGGCCGACTCCACCATCGCCGTGCCCTTCGGCGTGATGATCTTCACAGCGTTCATGTCCGGGATACCGGACGAGCTGATCTCCGCGGCCAAGGTCGACGGCGCCAACGCCTGGCGCACCTTCACGTCCGTCGTCCTCCCGGTCTCACGCAACGCGGTCGTGACGGTCTCGCTGTTCAGCTTCCTGTGGGCCTGGTCGGACTTCGTGTTCGCCAACACCCTCGACAGCGGCGGCGGGATGCGCCCCATCACGCTCGGCATCTACAAATACATCGGCAACAACAACCAGGAGTGGAACGCCATCATGGCCACCGCCGTCGTGGCCTCCATCCCCGCGGCCGCCCTGCTGGTCGTCGCCCAGCGCTACGTCGCCGCCGGCGTCACCGCGGGAGCGGTCAAAGACTGACGCCGGGGAGCGGACCGACCGGCTGACCCGGGCCGCCCGCCGGAGAACGGGCCCACATGGACGCGGGCCGGTGTCGAACAGACCCTGGCCGACTTGGCTTCGAAGGGGGCTTCGCCGGGATCCGTCCGGAGCGGCCTGGCGGGGCAACCGCCGAGGAGTGCCGCCGGCACACCGGTGGCACTCCTCCATTGTGTCAGCGGCCGGCCTCGCGCAACCGGGGCGGCTGCGGTGCCGCCGGGCCACATGGGCGGCTGGAGGGTTCGTGCGGGCTGGACGGCCGGCCGGGCCGGTCAGCCGGACGCCTTGTCGGCGGCGCCCTTCTCGGTTTTGGCACCGTCGGTGAGCAGTGTGCCGCCGGTGGTCTCCAGGTGCGCGCGGACGAACCACTGGAACTGCTCCAGGTCGCGGAGCTGCCCGATCAGGAGATCCTCCGTGGCCGGGTCGATCTCACCTGTCGCCTCGACCGCCTCGCGGACGGCTTCGATGACACCGGTGTAGACCAGGTTGAGAGCCCCGAGGTGGGCGATCGCGTCCTGGCGGCCGATGCTGTAGTCGTCCCAGGTCCGGTTGCCGACCAGGGCGCCGGGCGTGCCCATGGCGACCCCGCCGAGTGCGGCGATGCGCTCCGCGACATCATCGGCCATGGCACGGACCTGGTCCACCTGGGGATCGAGCATTTCGTGGACGGCGATGAAGTGGGGCCCGACGACATTCCAGTGGATGTGCTTCAGCGTCAGGTGGAGGTCGTTCAGGGCGTGCAGCCGCATCTGGAGGATACTGATGAGCTCCGCACCCTGTTCCGTCTTCAGCCCGGGAACGGTGTATTTCGGAAGGTTTCGTGCAGGCACAGCTCTCTCACTTTCCTCAACTGACGTCTTATGGATCTCCTTGTGCCCCCTGTGGCGCTTGATGCACCTCAATTCACACCCAAGGGTGAAGGGTCCTGAGCCCCTCTGCATCCGCATCCGCCGACCCGGACCGTTGCCCGGAAGCCCTGGGCACCTTGCGGTTGCGACAGGCTGCACAGTGCGGACGTCCGCCTCTCCAAGGGCCGGTGTCGGATACGCCGGCGACGGCGCGCCGGTCGGCTGCTGGGGCATTGCCGGACACGCCAGGAGTCATCGCCCGGGGGCGGCCCGTTTCACCCCTGATGGCTGTGACGCGTTGGTGAGGTCGGCGCCGGTGGCGGCGTCCCGCTCAAAGTGGCCGGTACCGTGCCAGTCCAGGCAGATGACAGTCGCGTCATCTTCCAGACGGGCCTGATTGGCGTCGACGATCGCCGCGATGAGGGTACGGGCGGCCTCGCGGGGATGCAGCACGCGAGTGCGGACGATCAGGTCCGACAGGTCCGGGCCCGCGCCGTTGCGTTCCAGCATGCCGTCCGTCAGCATCACCAGCCGGTCTCCGGGCCGCAGGTCGAGCCGCTGGACCCGGTAGCTGTGGGGGATGCTGACGCCGAACGGCATATCGATCTCGGGAGCGATCTGCTGCACGCGGCCGTCCCGCATCCGCAGCGGCCAGGGGTGGCCGGCGTTGACGAACTCGGTCCCGCCGTCGAGCAGGCTGATCCGCAGCAGCTGGCCGGTGACGTAGCCCCGCTGCCCGTGCTCGCGCAGGGCCAGGTCGGCCTGGCGGGCCTGTTCGAGGAGGCTTGCGCCTGCCCGCCGGGCCCGGCGCAGGGCACTCACCACGAGGGTGGCCAGCAGCGCGGCGGCAACGTCGTGCCCCATGGCATCGGTCACGGAGAGCTGGACGGCGTCCCGGTCGATGACGTAGTCGAAGGTGTCGCCGCCAACGTGGTCGGCGGGCTCCAAGGCGCCGGCGACCGCGAATTGCGCGGCCTCGCACGCCAGCGAGGCCGGGAGCAGCCGGTGCTGGATCTCCGCGGCCAGACTCAGCGGGGTGGTGCGGCGGGCCCATTGGTACACGTCGGTGAACGAGCGGTTCGCTATGACGATGTACGCCAGCGCGTGTGCGGTCTCGCTGATCTCCCGCATCACCTCCGCGTCCGGCGCCGCGGGCAGGAACAGCTCAAGGAGCCCGATGGCGTCCCCGCGGTTCGTCACCGGAGCGACGATCCGCACCAGCGCCCCCTCGCCGTCGGACTCCGTGGCTGGCTGCTGCGTGCGGATCACGTCGTCGTACAGGGTGCCCCGCAGCCGAATGCGCCGGGCGGGCTCGCCGGTCCCGATGCTGCCCGCGGCCCCGAGCCGTACGACTGAGCTGCCGGTGAAATCGGTGATCAGGAACGACACCGACACGGCCCCCAAACGCTGCTTCAGCATGAGCGCCACCACATCGAGCGACTCCACGGGGGCTGCGGCCTCCGCCGCGGACAGTGTCCCTGCCAGCGTCGTCGCCCTGGTCTGGCGGCTTGCGCCGCCTGGAGGACAAGAGGGGCCGCCGCTGTTCCTGTCCGGTTCCTCCGGCGTCATGGCGGCTCCTCACTGTTCGATGGCTTCGAGGACCCCGTCCCGGACGGGTGAGAGACCGGGGTCGGCACCAGGACAGGTCATATTGCATCACGCGCCTCTCCGGCCCGGCTCGGGTATGCGGCGGCCCCGCCTCCCAGCCCCTTATGGGCCGTGTGCGGCCAGGGCCCGCACCCGTGCGCTGCTGGAGAGCGAGGACGCGGGCCTGGTTCCGCGACGACCTCACCGGCGCCCGGTTGGCCGCCTCCCGGCTGGCGCGCCTCCGGGGCGGCTGGGGAAGGGGCCGCCCGACGGACCCCACCGGGCTCGTCCCAGGCGTGCTTCCCACGCGGCCCGCGCGGTCTCGTCGCCGAGGTCGTCGTGGACGCTGCCGCGATTGTCGTACAGCTCGGGGAACGGCGGCCCCAGCCGCTCCGCCTCGTCCAACGCCGCCCGCGCCGCGTCAGTTGGCGACGTCGCAGTCGCTGATACGCACGTCGGTACTGCGGGACAGCGCGACGGCGACGTGGGGGAAGGAGGCGGCGGTGTTCAGGGGGCTGGCGGCCCGGCCGAGGAAGCGCACGCGGGTGATCGTGACGCTGGTCCTGCCGGTGGCGGTGAGGGCCCCGGTGGTGTCGGCCCGTAGCAGCGGCCTGCTGCTGAGCGCCGCCTCCCTCACGGACAACACCGGCCTCACCCAGCAGTCGGCGTCCGCCGCGGGCAACCACGTCTGGCAGTTCACGGCAGTGTCCTGACCGGCTGCGTCGGAGAGGGCACGAGTGAGTTCACCGGCGTCACGAGCGGCGGTGTCGGTACCCATCGCCAGGACCGGGCTCATCGCGTGGATCGCGTCGCCGATCAGCGTGACCGCCGCTTTGTCCGCGAGGACATCCGGGCGACGGTCACAGCTGGACACCCGCGCCGGCGGTGCGCCTGCCGTTGCCGGACAGAGCTGGAACAACGGGGCAGTTTTTCGCATTCCGCCTAGCGCTCATCGCGCTGGCACGCCCTCGCCCGCCCTGGCGCCTGCCATGCGGGTCTGACGCCGCCGTGCCGGGCGGAGCACGCCGGAGGGTCCGGCGTGGACGCCGTGTTCGGTCTGGGGCAGGGGTGTGTACGGGCGGCCGGCAGGGGTACCCGCACATTCGTGGAGCGGCGACCGCTTTTCTGTGGTTCACCCGCTTCGCGGTTTTCTGGCAGCCAAGGAAGGACGCACGCAATGAGCGACAACATCTGGACTTACGGGGCGGCTTCCGGCTATCAGGCGGACAGCGACCTGACCGGGTACAAGGTCGACGCGAGCGACGGCCACATCGGCAAGGTCGACAAGCACTCCGAGGACGTCGGCGCCGCCTACCTGGTGGTCGACACCGGGGTGTGGATCTTCGGCAAGTCGGTCCTGCTGCCGGCCGGGACGGTCTCCGGCATCGACCATGACGCCAAGGTCGTGCACGTCGCCCGGACGAAGGACGAGATCAAGGACGCGCCGGAGTTCGACAAGGACAAGCACACAGCCGACGCGGACTACCACCAGCAGGTCGGCGGCTACTACGACGCGAACGCCACCCGCGGATAAGACTCCGCGCAGCGCGGGGGGGGGGGGGGGGGGGGGGGGGGGGGGGGGGGGGGGGGGGGGGGGGGGGGGGGGGGGGGGGGNCCCCCCCCCCCCCCCCCGCCCCCCCCCCCCCCCCCCCCCCCCCCCCCCCCCCCGCCCTGATCGATGAAGCCGAAGCTCGTTTCCGGGATGGACCCCTCGACGGTTCGGCTGGCCACGCCGGGCATCAGGTGCCGGCCCTGGCCGGGGTCCGGCCGTTCGTGAGGCCGGGGGCGCCCTTCGCTCATCTGCCCGCCGGCCTTTGCATCTTTCGGGGGACGCTGTGGCCGGGGAGAGAGTGAGGCGGATGAAAGCGGGGAGGCGCACTGTGCCGGTACCGCCGCTGATTCGTCCGTCCGCGCCGGGCGAGCAGCCTCCCCGGCGGGCTCGGTTCCGCGCTGGGCGGCATCGCACCAGTGAGAGGACAGGCCGGGTCCCCGGGCGCTGGAGTACCTCGACGACCCACCGGGCGGGCCCGAGGAAACGCAGGTCGCGGGGCCCGACCGCCGCACAGGCGCACTTCGAACGGAAGGCGGCAGTACGGGATCGCGATGCGCCTGATTCTCCATGTCCGCACATCGGCTTGACGAAGGAGCACCACCATGGCGAATGAGCAGTTCGGCAGCACGGCGCGGCGCGACACGTCCCTGGCGCTCCCGGTGGCGGAGCGGGCCGGTTGGGACGAGGTCGATGTACGGGCGGTGGACACGGTGCGGCTGCTGGCGGCCGATGCGGTGCAGAAGGTCGGCAACGGTCATCCGGGCACGGCGATGAGCCTGGCCCCGCTGGCGTACCTGCTGTTCCAGAACGTCATGCGGCACGACCCGGCCGATGACCGGTGGCTGGGACGGGACCGGTTCGTGCTGTCCTGCGGTCATTCCAGCCTGACCCTCTACATCCAGCTCTACCTGGCCGGCTTCGGCCTGGAGCTGTCGGACCTGGAGGCGTACCGGACCTGGGACTCGGCCACGCCCGGGCACCCGGAGCACCGTCACACCCGCGGGGTGGAGATCACCACCGGGCCGCTGGGACAGGGCCTGGCCAGCGCGGTGGGGATGGCGATGGCGGCACGGCGCGAACGCGGGCTGCTGGACCCCGACGCGGAGCCGGGCACCAGCCCCTTCGACCACCACGTCTACGTGATCGCCTCCGACGGCGACCTGATGGAGGGCGTCACCAGTGAGGCCGCCTCCCTGGCCGGCCACCAGGAACTCGGCGGCCTGACCGTCATCTACGACTCCAACCACATCTCGATCGAGGACGACACCGACGTCTCCTTCAGCGAGGACGTCCCCGCCCGCTTCGCCGCCTACGGCTGGCACGTGCAGACCGTCGACTGGACGCGCACCGGGACGTACGTCGAGGACGTCGACGCGCTCCTGGAGGCCGCCCGGGCGGCCCGCGAGGAGACCGGCCGCCCTTCGCTGATCATGCTGCGGACCTTGATCGGCTGGCCGGCCCCCACCAAGCAGAACACCGGCAAGGCACACGGCTCCGCGCTGGGCGAGGACGAGGTCGCCGCCACGAAGAAGCTGCTGGGCTTCGACCCCGCGGCGCACTTCACCGTCGAGGACGAGGTGCTCACCCGCACCCGGCGGGCCGTCGACCGCGGCCGGCAGGCGCACGCCGCGTGGGACGAGACGTTCGCGGCCTGGCAGAAGGCCAACCCCGAGCGCGCCGCGTTGCTGGACCGGCTGCAGAACCAGAAGCTGCCCGACGGCTGGGCCGACGCCCTGCCCGTCTTCCCCGCCGACGACAAGGGCATGGCCACCCGGGCCGCCTCCGGCAAGGTCCTCACCGCACTGGCGCCGGTCCTCCCGGAGCTGTGGGGCGGCTCGGCCGACCTGGCCGGGAGCAACAACACCACCATGGACGGCGAGCCCTCCTTCGTTCCCGCCGACCGCCAGACCAAGGACTGGAAGGGCGGCCCCTACGGGCGCACCCTGCACTTCGGCATCCGCGAGCACGCCATGGGCGCGATCCTCAACGGCATCGCCCTGCAGAGCCTGACCCGCCCCTACGGCGGCACCTTTCTGACCTTCTCCGACTACATGCGCCCCGCCGTACGCCTGGCGGCCCTGATGCAGCTGCCCGCCACCTACATCTGGACCCACGACTCCATCGGCCTGGGCGAGGACGGCCCCACCCACCAACCCGTCGAACACCTCGCCGCCCTGCGCGCCATCCCCGGCCTCGACGTGGTCCGCCCGGCCGACGCCAACGAGACCACCGCCTGCTGGCAGACCATCCTCGAACACGGCGACCGGCCCGCCGGCCTGATCCTGTCCCGGCAGAACCTGCCGGTCCTGGACCGGGCCAACGGCGCGTACGCCCCTGCCCGGAGAGCGGCCCGCGGCGGATACGTCCTCGCGGACACAGCCGACGGCACGGAGCCCGCGGTGATCCTTGTCGCCACCGGCTCCGAAGTCCAGATCGCCCTGGACGCCCGCGCATTGCTGGCAGCCGAGGACCTGGCGGTACGGGTGGTCTCGATGCCGTGCCGGGAATGGTTCGCCGCCCAGCCCCGCGACTACCAGGACGAGGTCCTGCCGCCGGCGGTACGCGCCCGGGTCAGTGTCGAAGCCGCGGTCGGGCAGGGCTGGCGCGACGTGGTCGGCGACGCCGGACGCATCGTCAGCCTGGAACACTACGGCGCTTCCGCCGACTACCAGCGCCTCTACACCGAGTTCGGCATCACCCCCGAAGCGGTTGCCGAGGCCGCCCGCGACAGCATCCACGACACCCGGCAGGCACTGCGCCCCGGCGGCCACCAGCAGACCTCCGCCCCCGTCGGCGGCGGCACCGGCGATCGCCCTTAGGACATGTACGGCCGGATCTCCGCGACGCCGCGGAGATCCGGACGACACGCCCTGGTCTTCCGGACGGTCAGGTGCGGGGCGGCGGCGTCCAGGCGGACGGCCTCCCGGGAGGCCGGCGCAGGACCTCGTTGATCGGGGCACGGCTCACGCCGTCGCCGACCGGAGCACCCTCAGCGGGGAGGAGCCGAGGCCCCCGCACGACGCCGTCGGCCGCCCCCGGACTTCGCCAAGGCCTGTGGGTCCGCTGGATGCGGGTACCCGTGACCGGTGGCCGCGATGCACACCCGGGCGGCGGGCGGATTCACCTGACCGGCCGTCTCCGACCGTGGGGCGGCCGTGTTCACGGACCGGCGGGACGCGGTACGGCTGGCTCCAAGGGGACCCGCAGGGCCGAGCGGCCGTCCCGCCAGGCACTCAGCAGGAGCGCGCCCAGCGCGTCTTCGAGCAGGCCGGTGGCCTGGATGCCGAAGGCCACCTCGGTGTCCAGCGCGGGTTCGGCCGCCAGCAGCGGTTCGATGACCTCATGGCGGACGACCTGCTCGTGGACGGCGTCGGCCTCCACGTGCTCGGCGTAGAAACGTTCGGCGGCCGGTCCGGCGCCGGTCCGGCGCATCGCTTTGGCGAGCCGCCGGGAACCGGGCGAGGAGGTGATCTCCACCGCGGCGAAATGTCCGACGAGGGCGCCGCGCAGAGCGCGGTGCAGCCCGAACAGGGACATCACATTGACCGTGCACAGCGCCTGCGCCGGTGCGGCGTCGAGATAGCGGCCGTACGCGTGGTCGAGGCCGAGGTCGTCCATCAGGTCCGCGAAGAGGCGGGCGTGGATGTTCTCGGCGCGTCCGGCGCCGAACTCGTCGAACTCCACCGCCACCATCGCGGCCTTTGCCCGGCCGTGCAGCCGGGGGATGACCCAGGCATGCGGATCGGCCTCCTTGAGGTGGTACAGCGAGCGCAGCGCCGCGTATTCGCGGACCTGCCAGAGCAGACCCTCGCTCGCCAGGTAGTGGCTCACACCGGTGCCGTCGTCGGCGGCCGGCTCGACCAGGATGCCGGCCAGCGCGTCGTGCGCGCCGGCGGCCTGCGGCACTTCGGCTCGCAGCGCGTCCAGGAAGCGGGCTTCCAGTGCTCCACGCAGCCGCAACAGGTCGGGGTCCCACTCGCGGTCGTCGCCGACGCCCGCGAAGCCCTGGTAGTGCAGTTCGTACAGCACGTAGAGCGCCAGTTGGAGGTCGCCGCCGCAGGCATCGGCTTCTGCCACGGCCCGCGGCGGCACGACGGGTGCGCGGCTGTCCCGCAGGGCCGACAGCACGGCGCCCGAAAGAGTCCCCCGGGCAGCCGGCAGCGCGGGGCTGGTATCACGCGATTCGAGGTAGGCCGCCGTGCTCATGACGCGTCACCCGGGTCCTGGGCGGTGCCCGCGTCCGCCGGGATCGCGGACGGCGGAACGGTGTGTGCGCGGTGGCTGGTGTCGCACCACGGGTAGGTCCGGCTGCGGCGGCAGGTGCACACGGCCACCACGAACCGCGTGGAGGTGGCGGACACACCGTCGTCGCCGGTGACGGTCACGGGCCCTTCCACCAGGAGCGGACCCTGGCGTTCGAGGCGGATGCGGCGGGGTTCAGCTTCGTCGCGCACGGATGACCACCAGCTCCTCTTTGTCCTGGCTGTCGGCCATCAGCCCTTGCCCGCGCAGCCACGGCAGGCGGGAGCGCAGCACCGGGCCCAGGGGGACGAGTTCCCGGTCGATGATCTCCGCGTCGAGGCCCGCCCGGGCGAGGACGGCTATCGAGGCGTCGGAGCCGCACATCGCCGAGTGGACCATCAGGAAGGTTCCGCCAGGGCGCAGTACAAGTCCCGCGGTCGCGCAGACCCTGTCGACGACGGCCCGGCCGTCTGTTCCGCCGTCCCACGCGCGGGCCTTGCCGCGCAGCGGCGGCAGGGCGGCGGGCGTCGGCACGTAAGGCGGGTTGCTGACCACCATGTCGTAATCTCCCGCGACGAAAGCGGACAGATCGCAGCGCCGGACCGTGACACGGCTGCGGTAGAGCGCGGCGTTCACCCGGGCGCACAGCACCGCCCTGCGTGAGATGTCCACCGCCGTGACCCGGGCGCCCTGCCGGGCGGCCTGCACCGCCAGCGCCCCGCTGCCGGTCCCGAGCTCCAGCACATGAGTTCCGGGGCCGAGGTTCTCCCGGCCGACCGACCGCATGAGCAGGTGCGTGTCGTGCTGGGGAACGTAGACGCCCGGCACGGTCAGCATCCTCCGCGGCCTGGTCAGGGCTGGTACGGCCATGGCCGCCTCCCGTCCTGGGGTCGACGCCGATTGTCGGTCCTGCGTCCAGCGTGGATCGCGGGCGGGCAAACCGCCATTCAGACGACTACGGACGGTGACCGTAGAGCCTTCCCGCCCCGCGGGGGCCGGAGCGGAGGGATCGATCACGCGGACGCCCGGGCGGAGGGGAGAACGCGGGCGGCCGCGGCGAGACGCAGCCGCTCCAGCGCGTCGGACTGGTGTTCGGCGCGCTCCAGAAGGGTGTCGAGGTGCTCGGGGTAGAGCCGGGTGTCGGTCTCGGCCAGGGCCCGCAAGGACCGCCAGCATGCCGCTTTCCCCTGGACGCCCAGCAGCATGGACTCCAGCTCCAGCAGGTCGCTGAGCGGGGACCGGGAGAAGAGGTGGCCATTGGGCTTGAGGCGCCCCGCCTTTTCCGCGAGCCAGCCGAGCGCGACCTTGGAGTGGTCGGCGGACACGTCCAGGTCGGTCATGACCTGGATCAGCGAGTCGCGGTCCTGCTCGACCTGCCGGGCCAGTTCGGCCAGCGTCGCGGCGTCGTCCTGGCCCTTGCGGTTCTGTGCGGCCCGGCGGAACAGCTCCTGGCCCGCCGTTGCGCCGGACAGGTGGTCGTTGAGGTAGATCGCCAACAGGCCGGCGTCGTCCGGCGTGCTCTTCGGTGATTCGCCTGGCTGCTGCCTCCCCGGTTCGGCACCCGCTGAGGAGCTGTGCATCTCGCGGTCCACGGAGGCCCCGAGGTCGGTCCAGCTGTCCTCGAACTTGGCCAGTCCTTCGCGTTCGAGGGCGTCGGTGACATCCGCGAAGTCGACACCGGCCCGCTCCAGGGCCGCGAAGTGGGCTGCCGCAGCGGCGTATCCGTCGGGTGCCGGCGCGTGCGCGGGAAGGGTTCCGTGGTCGGCGAACGCCGCCAAGGTGGTGCCGGGCATGGTATTGACGGTGCCGGCGATGACCAGCTCGCTGACGTACAGGGTGTCTGGGTAGGCCGGGTTCTTGACGCCGGTGGACGCCCACAGGGGCCGTTGCGGGTGGGCTCCGGCCGCGGCGAGCGCCTGCCAGCGGGGCCCGGCGGTCATCTCCTCGTAGGCCTGGTGGGCCAGCCGGGCGTTGGCGACCGCGGCTTTGCCCCTGAGGTCCAGTGCCTCGGGGGTGCCGAGGGCGTCGAGCCGGGCGTCCACCTCGGTGTCGACCCGGGAGACGAAGAACGAGGCCACGGAATGGATGCCGGCGAGGTCGTGGCCCGCGGCCGCGGCCTGCTCCAGCCCGGTGAGGTAGGCGTCCATCACCGCGCGGTAGCGGTCGAGGGAGAAGATCAGCGTGACGTTGACGCTGATGCCCTCGGCGATCGTGGCGGTGATCGCGGGCAGTCCCTCCTCGGTGGCCGGGATCTTGACCAGGAGGTTCGGTCGGTCGACGGCGTTCCAGAGCTTGCGGGCCTGGTCGGTGGTGGCGCCGGTGTCCCGGGCCAGGCGGGGGTCGACCTCGATCGAGACCCTTCCGTCGACCCCGCCGGTGCGCTGGTGGACCGGGGCGAAGAGTTCGCAGCCGTCCCGCACGTCATCGGTGGTCAGGGCGAAGACGGCGTCGTCGACACTCGTGCCTTCGCCGCCCAGCCGGCGAAGCTGCTCGGTGTAACGGTCCCCTTTGGACAGCGCGGAGGCGAAGATCGTGGGATTCGTCGTGACCCCCACCACGTGTCGCTCCGCGATCAGCCTGCTCAGCTCGCCGCCGGCGAGCAGCTCGCGCGACAAGTCGTCCAGCCAGACCGACACCCCGGCTGCGGACAGTCCGGCGAGCGGCTCGGACACGGGTGAGGACGCGGATGAAACGGACACCTGAAACCTCCACAGTGGGTACGGCGCCGACCGGTGCACGCAGTGCGTGCCCTCCGGACGCTCTCCGGTGAAAGCCCCGAGAACGCGCGCTGAGCGAAAGGGCGGACCTGCCGGCGCCTGCCGGGCCTCCCGGCCGGACAGGATCCCGTCCGCCCCTCCAGGCGGCGCCCATCTCCGCCGAGCGTCAGGCAGCCCTGATGACTGACGCCTGTCCCCATCGGTCCGTCGTATCCGCACATGGACGTAAAACTTCCTGCGCACGATGTCGGAGGTGCGGCGCACGGTAGGCTCCTGCCCGCGCTACGGCAAGCTCACCGGCTGCGGGCGCGCCGCCGGCCGGCCGGCCGACGCCTCACCGCAGGAACCGCAGTACGAGGTGCGGAGCGAGAAGTCCGGCGGTACCGCCGTCCACAAGCCGCAGGCCCTTCCGGCCCTATCGGCCCAGGCCGGCCGCTCGGGTCAGCAGAACCAGCCGTTCTGCACCCACCCGCGGCGGTTGATGTCTCCGTAGGCGAAGCCGTAGACCCAGGAGCCGTCGAGCTGCTCGACCAGGAAGGTCTGGCCATGGACGAGGGTGCCCGTCCAGGCGCCGAGGGGCTGGGTGCGGACGTAGAGGCTGTCCGCGCAGACGGTTTCGCGGACGCCGACCGTGCCGTTGGCGGCCTGGGCCGGGGCGGCGGTCGCGGCCAGGGCCGAGGCGGCGAGCGCGGTGGCGGCGGCGGCCACCGCGAGGGCGCGGGCGGGGAAGGTACGCGGCATGGACGACTCCCTGGTCGGTGCGGTGCCGGAGGTGGAAGTGCGGGGGAGCGGCCGGCGGGCCTACCAGGAGTCGTAGCCGCCGATGCACTCGATCCGCACGTAACCCCAGTCGTTGGGGCCGTAGTCGAAGGTGGCGGCCCACCCGTTGTAGACGGGGTGCGCGCCGGGCGTGTGGCCGATCTTCTTGCCGTACGTGAGGGTGCGCACGAGGCCGACGGGTCCGCTCGCACTGTCGTAGTTGGCGTAGAAGCTGGCGGACTGGCAGGTGATGATCGCGTGCTCGGGCGGCACATCGGCCTGCGCGGACGGCACCAGCGCGAGGACGGCGGGCAGGACGAGCGCGGAAACGGCGGTGAGCGTACGACGGCGTGGTGTCATGTCACGTCCCGGAGGGTGGGAGGGCTGCCGGATACTACGCGCGTCAACGGTACGGGCTGTGACGCGACCCTGACAACAGTGCGGGCCTCCGGCACCCCACGTACCGTCAACTGGCGCAACCAGTACCGCCGTTCGTACCGTCTATCGGGACGACAGGGATCGGGAGGAGACGTGGCGGACACCGACACGGACGCGGACACGGCAGGCGACGACGAAAGTGCGGGCGAGGGCAGAGGTCGCCGACCTCAAGGTCACGCCCACGGTCAGGGGCAGGGCAAAAAAGGCCAAGGCCACGGCGGAACCGGAGGCGCACGTGACGGCGGCGGCACGACCCTCCCCGTCATCCGGCCCGACGTGGCCGGACTCGCGCGGCAGCACCACCTCGGCGAGCACCGGGCGACCGTCGTGCTCGGCGGCGGCGACATCGGCTGCGTGGCCGTCGTCGCGGCGTTCGGCCTGCTGCCGCCCGGCATCGGCCTGCTGATCGGCCCGTACGCCACGCTCGGCACCACCATCGGCGCCGTCCTGCTGGCGCTGGCCGTCGCCGTGCCCGTGCTGGCCTTCCGCTACGAGAGCCACCGCGCCGAACGGATACCCCGCCTGCACGTCTTCGAGGGCGGCCTGGTTCTCACCCACCCGGGCACCCACCGCACCGCTGTCCACCCCTGGCGCGACCTCCGCACGGCCGAGCGCACCAGATTCGTCACCGTCGGCCAGGCCGGTACGCCCCGCACCGTCCACCGCCTCGAACTGCACGTCCGCGGCGGCCCGTTGCTCTGCTCCGTGGGCGGCGTGCACGACACCGCGCTGATCCGGCGGCTTGCCGCGGCAGGCGGCGCGCAGGTCTGACGCGGCGCGGGGCCGGTCGGCACCGACCGGCCCCGCGTGCGCGTGCGCGGGCTCAGCCGAGGCCGACCGACTTCAACCAGGCCTGGGCGACGGCGAGCGGGTCCTTCTTCTGGTTCTGCACCTGGTCGTCCAGGGCGAGCAGCGCCGTGGTGTCGAGCTTGGCCGACACCGCGTTGAGCGCGGCCACACCTGCGGCCGACAGGCCGGTCTTGGACACCAGGGGCTGGACGTTCGCGAAGCCGAACAGCTTCTTCGGGTCCTGGAGGACCACGAACTTCTCCCGCGCCACCGACGCGTCGGTGCTGAACACGTCCGCCGCCTGGACGTTGTTGCTCTTCAGCGCGGCCACCGTCAGCGGACCGCCCGCGTCGAGCGGCTTGTACGACTCGGGCACCAGGCCGTACTGCGATTTCAGGCCGATCAGGCCCTGCTGCCGGTTCTGGAATTCCGGCGAGCCGCCGAAGACGATCTCGGAGCCGACCTTCGCCAGGTCGGCGATGGTCGACTGGGACGTCAGATGGTATTTCGCGGCGGTCGCCGCGTTGATCGTGACGGAATCCTTGTCCTCGGCCGTCGCCGGGTCGAGCATGGTCAGCTTCGGGTCGAGCTTCGCCTCGATCGCGGTGGTGGCGGCCTCCACCGTGGTGGGCGCCGCGGTCTTGTCCAGATACGCCAGCAGAGAGCCGTTGAATTCCGGCAGCACCGTCAGGGAGCCGTTCTTGACCAGACCGTAGGTGATCTCCCGGGTGCCGATGTCCGGCTTGTAGCTGACCTTGATCCCCTTGGACTTGAGGGCCTCCCCGTAGACATCCATGAGCACGATGCTCTCGGGGAAGTTGTTCGACCCGACGACCACGGTGTCGGCCTTGGCCGGCGGGGCGGCCAGCGGGTCCTTGGGCTTTCCGCCGGACGAGGACGAGGAGTCGGAGGACGACGAGCAGCCCGCGAGCAGCGCCGCGGCCGTGGCGGCGGCGATCACGACCGCCGCCCCCTTGAGGTGTCGAGGGCCGGTTGTGGTGCTCTTCGTCTGTGAAATCACAATTCCCGCTTCCGGGGCTGAGGGTTCGGATGGCGCTCGATCGGATGGCGCTCAGGTGTTATCGGAACATCGGTTCCGTACATCAACTGATCCAATCCAGCGGGCTCAAACCGAGTCAAGGCCACCATGGTCACCGATTGGCATCGATGGCCTCCGGCCGCGAAATGCGGTGTTCATGTCCCACGGGTACGCCGGATACCGCCCGGGCGGGCGGTATCCGGCGTAGCGTACGGGTCAGCGGCCGCCCCGCACTCCGGGGGAGACGACCAGTCGGCCGATCAGCCAGAACACCGCGATCATGGACAGCGCCAGACCCGCGATCAGGGTCGCGCCGCCCACCACGGTCTCGTAGTTGCGCTGGTAGAGCCCGTCGATGATGTAGCGTCCGAGGCCGCCGAGCGCGACGGTCGCCGCGATGGCGGCGGTCGAGACCACCTGGATCGCCGCGGACCGCAGCCCGCTGAGGATCAGCGGCAGCGCGACGGGCAGTTCGACCTGGAAGAGCACCGCGACAGGACCCATGCCCATACCGCGGGCCGCGTCGACCGGCGACGGGTCGACGGCGCGCATCGCCTCGTAGGTGGTCACCAGGATCGGCGGTATCGCGAGCGCGACCAGCGGGATCATCACCGGGGTGAGGCCGAAGCCCATCCAGAAGAACATCAGCGCCAGCAGCCCGTAACTCGGCAGCGCCCGGCCCGCGGTGGCGATCAGCGCCAGCGCGTTGCCGCCGCGGCCGGTGTGGCCGGTGACCAGGCCCACCGGCAGCGCGACGGCCGCCGCGATGCCGAGCGCCATGAACGAATACTGCAGATGTTCGAGCACCCGGCGCGGGATGCCGTCGTAGCCGTGCCAGTGCGCGCTGTCCCGGAAGAAGTCGCTGATGAATTGGAGGATGCTCATGCGGCGTCCTCCAGCGCGGGCCGGGCCGTGGGCTCGGCCGCCGCGGTCCTGGCCGCCTTGCGGGCCGCCCGGCCGCCGCGCGGCATCCACGGGGTGAGCGCGACACGCAGCAACACCAGCGCGATGTCCAGCAGGACGGCCAGCGCCGCGGTGGTGACCACGGAATTCACCGCGAGGTTCGTGCGGTGGTAGAGGCTGGCGTCCTGCAGCAGATTGCCCAGCGCGCCCTGGTTGCCGATCAGCGCGCCGACGCTGACCAGGCTGATGCCGGACGCGACGGCGACCCGGAGCCCGGCGACGATCGCCGGTACCGCGATGGGCAGTTGGACCTTCAGATAGCGCTGCACCGGGCCGATGCCCATGGCGGTCGCCGCCGACAGGGTCTCCTGCGGCACCGATCTGACGCCGTCGACGATGGCCGGCACCAGCACCACCAGGCTGTAGACGGTCAGCGGGATCATCACGGTGGTCCTGGTCGCCCCGGTGTAGTCGATGAGGAACACGAAGAAGGCCAGCGACGGGATCGCGTACAGCACGGTCGTGACCCACAGCACCGGCGGGTACAGCCAGGAGAAGCGGACGCACAGCTGGCCCAGCGGCAGTGCCACCGCGAGGCCGATCGCCACCGGTATCAGCGCCTCCTGGAGGTGTACGCCGACCAGGCCGAGATAGGAGTGCTGGAGGTCGCTGGGGATGTCGAAGAAGCCCGCGCCGCTCATGTGGCCGCCCCGGCCTTGGTGACCGGACCCCGGTCGGCGCCGCCGCCGTCCCGCTGCTCGGCGTGCGCGCTGCGGATGGCGGCGCCGATCGCCTCCTGCGAGACGACCCCGGCCACCTTCCCCTCGCCGTCCACGGCGACCGCCCACCCGGTGGGGGAGAGCACCGCGCAGTCCAGCGCGTCCCGCAGCGACTCGCGCCCGGCCACGAACGGCCGCCCGTACGGCAGCAGCCGGCCCGCCGTGACGCGGTCCGCGCCGTCCGCCGCGTCCTGCGGTGTCACCCAGCCGAGCGGCTTGCCGCCGGTGTCGGTGAGCAGCAGATACGGTGTTCCGGCCGCGGCGCCGCGCGCCACGTGACCCGCGTTCGCGTCCACGGGCACGACCGGGTCCATGGTGAGCCGGAGACCGTCGGAGGTGAAGAACGACAGCCGCCTGATGCCCCGGTCGGTGCCGAGGAAGTCCTCGACGAAGGTGTCGGCGGGGGAGCTGAGCAGCTCGTCGGGCGGTGCGAACTGGGCCAGCCGGCCGCCGGTCCGCATCACCGCGATCATGTCGCCGATTCTGATCGCCTCGTCGATGTCGTGGGTGACGAAGACGATGGTCTTGCCCAGCTCCTGCTGGATGCGCAGCAGTTCGCCCTGCAGGCTCTTGCGGACGATCGGGTCGACCGCCGAGAACGGCTCGTCCATCAGCAGCACCGGCGGATCGGCGGCGAGCGCCCTGGCCACCCCGACGCGCTGCTGCTGCCCGCCGGAGAGCTGGTACGGATAGCGCTTGGCGAGCGTCGTGTCGAGACCGACCCGCTCCATCAGCTCGGTGGCCCGCTCCCTGGCCTTGCGGCGGTCCCAGCCGAGCATGCGCGGGACGGTGGCGATGTTGTCCACGATGGTGCGGTGCTGGAAGAGGCCGGCGTTCTGGATGACGTAGCCCATCGACCGGCGCAGCGCGTTGACCGGCTGCTCCCTGATGTCCGAGCCGTCCAGCAGGATGCGGCCGGACGTCGGCTCGACCATCCGGTTGATCATGCGCAGGGTGGTGGTCTTCCCGCATCCCGACGGCCCCACCAGTACGGTGATCGAGCCGTCAGGGATCTCCAGCGACAGGTCGTCGACCGCTGTCGTGCCGTCGGGGTATCGCTTCGTAACGGAATCTATGTCTATCAAGTGCCGAGTACCCCTCGGGATCGGGCATGGACGGCCTGTCTCCGGTCACCTTCGAACAGGCCGGTGCCTGGAGAGTTTAGACCGCTGCCCTGGCCGGCGGTCGTGGACTCAGCGCGTGGTCGGCTCCGGCCGTTCGCCCTCGGCCTCGGCCGGTTCGGGCTGGAGTCCCGGCTGAAGGCCGAGGAAAGCCACCACCGCGGCCAGTGCCATGACCCCGGCCATGCAGGACAGCACGGTGCGGGTGGCCTCGGCGAAATCCCCCCGAACGAAGGACGGGATCGCACTCCCGCCGCTCTGCGCGGTCGAGTTCGCCTGCGCCAGGTGCCGGGCCTGGTCGGCGGCCCGCGGGGCCGGCACCCCGCGGTCGATCAGCGACTGCCTCAGACGGCTGCGGAACACGGTGACCGAGATGGTGCCGAGCACCGCGAGTCCCAGCGAGGCTGCGTAGTTGCGTACGGTCTGCGTGATGCCGGTGGCCTCGCCGTACGACAGCCGGGAGGCGCGGTTGACCGCGTCGGTGCTGGCCGGGGTGAGCATCATGCCCATGCCGGCGCCGGCCAGCACCACCGTCCAGACCTGGTCGGAGAAGTCCAGGTCGGTCACTCTGGCCGCCCACAGCGCGAAGCCCACCGCGGACAGCGCGCAGCCGAGCACCACCGGGCGCTTGGCGCCGTCCCTGTCCAGCATCCGCCCGCCGATCTGCGAGGCGATGACGAAGCCGACGAAGAAGCAGAGCAGGTACTCGCCCGCCTCCGAGGCGGTCTTGCCGAGCGAGATCTGCGCGTACTCGCTGATGAAGAAGAAGACCGGGATGAAGGTGAGCATGGCGATGCCGAGCACGGCGTTCTCGGTGCGGAAGGCCCGGATACGGAAGATCCGCACCTGCATCAGCGGTTCACCGGTCCGCAGTTCGACCAGGACGAAGGCGGCCAGCAGCAGCACCCCGGCGGCGATCGTCAGACCGATGCCGGGATTGCGCCAGCCCCAGATCTCGGCCTGCTGGAAGCCGAACACGCTGAGCGTCACCCCCGCGGCGATCAGCGCCAGGCCCCGGTAGTCCATCCGGGCCGGCCGGTGCTCGGTGACCGGTTCGGACAGCGAGATCAGCACCAGGGCGACCACCGCGACGGGGATGTTCACCCAGAAGATGGCCCGCCAGGTCCATTCGGTGAGGTAGCCGCCGAGGATCGGCCCGATCGCGGTGAGCCCGCCGGCGATGCCGAAGAAGAGGGCCAGCGCCCGGCCGCGCTCGCGCAGCGCGAAGGTCTGCACGACGATGCCGAGCGCGGCGGGGAACATCATGGCGCCGCCCACGCCCTGCACCGCCCGGAAGATCACGATCCAGGCCTGCGCGACGCCGCCCTTCGGAGTGAGGCCGCACAGCAGCGACGCGCTCGCGAAGACCAGTACCCCGATCACCACCACCTTGCGGTGCCCTGCGGTGTCGGCCAGCCGGCCGCCGTAGGCGAAGAAGGCGGCCAGTGTCAGCAGGTAGGCGTTGACCGCCCATTGCACGCCGGTGTTGGACAGCCCCAGCTCGCGCTGGATGTCGGGGACCGCGATGGACACGATGGTCTGGTCGATGAAGGTCATCGAGACCGCGAAGATCATCGCCGCCAGTACGAGATTCCGCGATCTCCCACCGGTCCCCGCAGTGGTGGTCATGGCTCTCCTCGCGCTGGTGGCGGCCACGCCCGCCACCGGGCGCGGGCGTGAATGCCACCACGTTCTGCCAGCGGCGCCCGTCGCGCCACGCGACGGGCGGGCGGGTCACCCGGATGCCCCACCCGGGTGACCCGCC